>JAHEDA010000200.1 GCA_024641445.1 Gammaproteobacteria bacterium | reverse complement strand
ACTTAGCTTTTTTCCGAAGCCGATCGACGTTGAGGTACTAACCGAATCGCTCGACAGACACACGCGAGTAAAACAGGCAGAACCGTATCGCGTATTGATCGTTGACGACGACCACTCCACTGGAGAGTTTCATGCCAGTCACCTACAACAGGCCGGCATGCTTACCCGCATACAATCCAATCCGATGAATATTCTGAATAGCGTGGCAGAGTTTAATCCGGAGCTGATCCTGATGGACCTCTACATGCCAGAGTGTACCGGGCTGGAACTCTCGGCAGCCATGCGTCAGGATGCAGGGTTTCTAAGCATTCCCATCGTATATCTTTCTTCCGAGTCCAATATGGACAAACAGCTAAAGGCCATGCAAGCGGGGGGCGACGACTTTCTGGTCAAGCCCATCAAACCGGAGCATCTGATCAGTTCAGTGAGTACACGGGTTGAGCGTTATCGCGCACTGACCGGACTGATGCTGAATGACGCTCTGACTGGCCTGTATAATCACACTCACACCATGGACTGCCTGGACACCGAGTTGTCACGCGCCACCCGCTCGAATCGCGCCGTGAGCTTCGCCATGATCGACATCGATCACTTCAAACATGTGAACGATACCTATGGCCACCCCACGGGTGACAAGGTGATCAAGATGCTGGCGCGCCTGTTAAAACAACGCCTGCGCAAGACCGATATTGTTGGGCGTTATGGTGGAGAAGAGTTCGCGGTGATCCTGCCCGACACCACCGCCGAGGCCGCACTGCACGTGCTTGAGCAAATACGCAATGACCTGACCAAGTACCCGGTGCGTAGTGGCGAGGTGGATGTCTTCATCACCTTTAGCTGTGGCATCGCCAGCTCATACAACTATTCCACACCCGCGGAAATCTGTGACGCCGCCGACAAGGCCATGTATGACGCCAAACGCGCGGGTCGCAATCGTGTCTGCCAGGCATCACCGGCTGAAACCCCGGAAAAACTCTGATCACGTCATCTCTCAGGGCAACAGCGGTGGCAGCTCCTTGCTCAAGGCCTGACGGTCGCTAACGTAAACACCCGTGAGGACAAAGCCCAGCAGCTTGTCCTCATCATGAAACAAGGCGCGCACGCCGCTCTGATCCGACTCGATCATCCAACGGCCATTGGCGGCCTTATCGGGTGGCGATACCACCACGGGATGCGCAGGTGTCTTGATCACCACCGGCATAGCCGGATAACTCAAGGGTGTCGGCTCACCGCAGAGGGTCCTGGCCAAGGCGCGCGTGGCGGCCATCAGCGGTAACACATAGGGCAGCACCTTGCCCTCTACCTCGGCACAATCACCCAGGGCATAGATATCCTTCGCGCTCGTCTCCAGTAAACGATTGACGATAATACCGCGATCAACCTTTAACCCCGCCATCGCAGCGACCGCCAGGTTTGGTCGCAAGCCGGCGGCAGAGAGCACAACGTCCGTATTGATGGCGCTGCCATCGGATAAATTCAGTTGCACACCCCCTCCCGCTCGCGTAATGGATTGCGCGATAGTCTGTAGGTGCCAGCGCACACCCAGGTCGCTAAGTGCGTGCTGCACCAATGCGCCTGCCTCCGGAGGTAATAGATGTCCAAGCGGGTGCTTGTCGGGACCGATGACGTGGACTTCATAACCCGCACTGACCAAGTCATTGGCAAACTCACAACCGATCAAGCCGGGGCCCAGGATGGCGATGCGTTTTTTATTCGCAATGGCGACACGAAACCGCCGGTAGTCCTCCAGGCTGTTGACATACAGGATGTCCGCAACGGCATCACCCTGGAGTGGCAGATGCAACTGCCGTCCACCCATTGCCAACACCAGGCGTTCATAGTCAATGGATTCGCCATCCGCCAAGCTAATGCGGTGGGCAGGCGCATCGATTTTAGTAACCTCGGTCTGGCAGCGAATAGTCGCATCCAGGTCGGCCGCCATTTTTTCTGCCGTGCTCGTCACCAATTCATCGGCCTGTTTGCCCTTGGAGAGGGCGTTGGACAACATTGGTTTGGAATAAAAACTGCCGTCATCACCCGTCAGCATTGTAAGTGGAGTCGCCTTGTCGAGTTTGCGAAATTCACGGGCGAGGTTATAACCCGCCAGTCCGGTTCCGATGATCACCAGTCCTGCCTGCATTACTTATCGCTCCTGTGATTGCCGCCATTTCGGCGATGGGCTAGAGTCTGTGCCCATGCCAATACTATACACTCGCCATCGCCTTATTAAACTTATTGCCTGCCTTGTACTGGCCAGCATCTCCAACGCCCACGCCGCTGGCAGGTATTCGCTCACAGTCTCCCCCGAGACCCAGATCGACTACAAGGTCAGCGCCGCAAAAGGAAACGACCTTTTCATATGGTTACCCTCTGAGGCTGGACCGCAGGCCAACGACGCAACGCTGGCGCAGGCACTCGCCCGTCACGGCATTGAGGTCTGGCGCGTCGACCTGCTGGAGGCGCACTTCCTCCCCACGGTAGAGAGCAGCCTCGACCAAATCCCCGCCGACGACATGCGCGCCCTGATCGATCACGCCTACCGCACCACTCACAAACGGGTGTTTGTAGTCACGACGGGGCGGGGTGCGATCCCGGTGTTGCGGGGCGCACAACAGTGGCAACAGCACCACCCGCAAGAGACCTATCTTGGCGGCATCATCCTGATCGGCCCCAAATTTTACGTCGAGACGCCCGACCCCGGTGAGGCCGGTGAGATCATGCCCATCGTTGAGGCCAGCAACCTGCCTATCTTTATCTTGCAGGCAGATCAGTCGCCCTGGTACTGGAAACTGCCACAGACCATCGCCGCGCTCGAAAAAAATGGCAGCGACGTGTTTGTGCAGCGGCTCAAGAACGTGCGTGACCGCTTTGATTTTCGTCCAGAGGCCACCGAGAGTGAACGTGCATTAACCCGAAAGATGCCGCAATTGTTACTGGACGCACTGAAGCTGTTGGAGTCACTGCCACAACAGGCACGCCAGGCCGTCGCCGTGACAAAACCAACCCCTCCCGTGCGTATGGGTAAAAAAGACCGCACCCTGCAAACCTATAAAGGTAATCCCACGCCCCCCGCTCTCGCACTGCCACAATTGAGCGGTAAACCGCTCGACCTCGCCCAATTGCGTGGCAAGGTGGTATTGGTGAACTTCTGGGCGACATGGTGCCCACCCTGCGTATTCGAGATGCCGTCCATGCAACGGCTTTCCGATCACTTTAAGGGCCAGGCCTTCACCATCCTCGCCGTGAACATGGCCGAAGATGACGTAGCAGTACAAAGGTTTCTAAGCGCAAAGGTCCATGTCAACTTCCCTATCGTATTGGATAAAGACGGCGCGGCGCTCAAGCGTTGGGGCGTGTTTGCCTTCCCCACCACTTATGTCGTCGATAAAAAAGGCGACATACGCTACGCTTTATTCGGTGGACTGGAGTGGGATTCACCGGAGATCAAACAAAAGATTGCGGCCCTATTAGGCGAATAGCAGACAAGGGCATCTCCAGACTGGGCGCAAGACTAACCAACCTACAAGACACTATTTGAAAATCAACATTCACTCGCGAGGTCGTAACATGCGTACGTCATTCAAACTATGGCTTGCATTAACCCTGTGTCTTACCGGGGCCGCGTTCACCGCAGGTGTCCAGGCAGCGCCAGCAAAGATGGGTATTGTGATCATGCATGGCAAGGGCGGCTCTCCCACCCGCTTTGTCTCTGACTTGGCCGACTACCTTTCAGACAAGGGTTATCTGGTAGCCAACCTTGAGATGCCCTGGTCCGGCAAACGCGAGTATGACGTCGATGTTAGTGGTGCAGAAGACGAGGTCGAAGCCGCCATGACCAAGCTACGTCATCAAGGCGCACAAAAGGTCTTTGTCGCCGGGCATAGCCAGGGTGGTTTATTCACACTCTACTTCGGCACCAAACACTCGGCCGATGGGCTGATCTGCATCGCACCAGGTGGCAATGTGGCGAGCAGCCTTTTCCAGGAAAAGCTGGGGGACGATGTAGCCCATGCACAAAAGCTAATCGCCGACGGCAAGGGAAATGAAAAAGCGAGCTTCTCTGATTACGAAGGTAGTAAAGGAAAAACCTCGGTCTCTACCACGCCCGCCATTTACTTCAGCTGGTTCGACCCAGAAGGGGCCATGAATATGGTAAAAGATATTCGTCGGCTCAAACCAGAAACACCCATGCTATGGATTGTCCCCACGCATGATTATCCAGGCCTGAAAAAGGCAAACTTACCCCTGTTTGAGAAATTACCCAGTAACCCGAACACACGCCTGTACGAACCCAGCTCCGATCACGTCGGCTCACCCTCCGCCTCGCGCGAGGAGATATTGCGCTGGACGACGGAGATTTCCAGCAGATAATTGTAGCGCTACAGTAGGTACGGTAGTGTGAAATAAGCTTTAGAAGCATAATACCAAGTAACACCTCACTGACTGTGTAGAGCGCTCTATGGAACTGATTAAAGCCATCCACGTCCTCACCGCGCTCTTTTCCATCGGCGGCTTCATCACGCGCGGGCTTTTGATGCTGAGGGACTCGCCCCTGCTCCGCTGTGGCTGGTCGCGCATTGCACCGCATGTTAACGATAGCGTGTTGCTTATCGCCGGTATCACGCTAATGATCCAGACCCAGCAATATCCCACGACTCAGCCATGGCTACTGGTCAAGATGGTGGCGCTGGTGATCTACATTGGGCTGGGCACAGTCGCCTTTCGCTTTGGCAAGACCAAAACAATAAGAACCATCGCCTGGGTCTGCGCGATCGTAGTGTTTTTCTATATCATCAGTGTGGCGCACGCCCACCGTGCCCTCTTGTTTCAATAAGCTTTGCTGCTACGGCATTTATTGAGTTCATTCTTATTACGGAGACAGCATGACGATTCTACAATACCCCTTTGTCTTACGACTCCTGCACCTGTTGCTCGTACTTACCGGCATTATTGCCTGGCTCACCGGTGATCTCGCTGAGGATGGTGGGTTTGGCTATAGCGTGCACAGCCTG
>JAHEDA010000199.1 GCA_024641445.1 Gammaproteobacteria bacterium | reverse complement strand
GATAGCGAGATGGAGACCATCCTGCAACAAGTCACCGCGGCCGGTGCCACCCAGGCCGGTTACGTCATGCTGCGCCTGCCGCTGGAGGTGCGTGACCTCTTCGTGGAATGGTTGCAACAAACACTATCCATTAAAGGCCGAGCACGTCATGAGCCGCGTCCGTGCCCTGCGCGGCGGTGAAGACTACGACGCCAGCTTCGGCGCGCGCATGACCGGCAGCGGCGAATATGCCGAACTAATCAGTAAACGATTCCAGCTCGCCTGCAAGCGGTTGGGTCTAAATCAAAGGGGAAATGCGCTGGACTGTACTAAATTCAATGTGCCCGCACAGGCAGGCGACCAGTTAACCCTGTTCTAACAATCCCACCAGAACCCTCTCCCTCTGGGACCTCGGTGCCGCTTGACGGTAGAGACGGGGTGAGAGAATAAAAAATACAGACCGTGTAGGTTGGGCTGAGCTCGCGAAGCCCAACGCAGATATTACTGTAGACGATAGAGTAACGCAGGGATAAGCTCTTGGAGAGGCTGAAGCAGAAACGAGAGTACAGGTTTTTTATAACAGGAAACCCTCAGCTGATAAAAAATCTTGGGTTCGCCTACTATTGGGCGGTTACACAGAATTATTTACAGTCTCGAAAGTTCAATATTTGGTATTTCTTCGATCCGGTTCGCGAAGAGCGAAAAGTAACAACGCGAAATGTTAAGCTTGTATATCCATATTGCTAAATAATTGTTGCGTCTGATCCCATAATGTTCCGTAATTATCACTCTCAGTCCAGTTGTATATCTGAAATTCTTACGCTTTGCCTTGCATCCTCGCAGATATTGTATAGATTAATTAATTCACACTTATAAAAAACAGGCTGTCACCCCAGGCAGTCGTCCATCAGGGGATTCTTATGAACGCTTTTCGTTACGCGTCTGTACTTTTTTTGTTCACCGTCTTATTCCTGGTCCAGGGTTGCAGCAAGAAGGACACTGCGGCGGATAGTGCCGACCTCGATGTGGTGGATACCAAGGACCTGCCCTTGCAGGTGAGCCTGATCAAGCCCACGGGCGAGGAGCAGAGCGATGTGACTCAGGTCGTCTTCGTCTTCAACAAGAAGATGGTGGAGCTGGGTGACATGGAGAAGTCGGCGCAGAATCTCCCCATCACGATCGACCCGGCGCCGGCCTGTCACTGGCGCTGGATCAATACCACCTCCTTGGCCTGCTGGCTGGACCAGCCGCTGCCCTATTCGAGTCACTACGCCGTTCGCGTCGCCGAGGGACTCAAGGCCCTGGATGGCACGACCCTCGGCAAGAACATCGACGCGGAATTCTCCACCGAGACGATCCGCCTCAGTCGCAACGATGTGGACTTCAAGGGGCCGGTGAATCCGGTCATTACCCTGGCCTTCAATCAACCCGTGGCGTTGTCGTCACTACAAGGGCTGAGTCAGATCAGCTGTAATGGCGACACGTTTGAAAAACTCCAGGTTCAACAACTCACCGCCGCCGACGAGAAGGGGCGCTGGGACAGTACGCGCAGTTATCGCCTCTCGCTCGCGCAGGACCTGCCCGCCGATAGTCAGTGTTCGCTGAAGATTGAGGATGGCCTCAAGTCGGTAGCGGGACCGCTAACGTCCAAGAAGGCGATTAACGTAAGTTTTAAGACCTACCCCGACTTCTATATCAGGAAACTCTCGTGTGCCTGGGAGGCACAGGCCACGGGGAATGCCGAGAGCAAGGAACTGGTCATTCCGGAGTGTAGCCCGGACTATGGCGTGGGTCTGGACTTCAGCGTGCCAACCAAGAACAAGTACCTGGCCGACCGTATTCGGGTGACACCGTTGGCGGGATGGAGCAAGGGCGGCTATGGTTCGCCGGAGTACATGCGCAATAACCCGGATGAGGAGCAGGACAGCTTTTATCTCACTAGCCCCTTTGCCGGGATGACCAAGTATCAGATCGAACTGCTGGATGGGGTGAAGGATATCTTCGGTCGTCCGCTCAAGGGGGCCAGCCACCTGCAATTTACCACCGGCCACTTCAAGCCCTCACTGCAACTGGATCGTGCGACGGCGGTGATCGAGAAGGACGGCCCGCATCAACTCGGTTACAAGTCCGTCAACATCAAGGACTTCAGCCTGCACCTGTTTGGCAGCAAGGACGAGAAGGGCTTCGACTACATCCGTCTGGGCGACAATTATCAGACCCGCTGTGAGGCGGCCAAGTATGACCCCAAGCACCTCTATCAAACCATGGCGCTCACCAACCAGAAGGAGTGGGACCTGGCCGAGTTTCTGCCGCTGGACTTCAACAAGCTGTTACCACAGCAAGGATTTGGGTACCTTCTCGGGCGTGTCGATAATGTGCATGACCTCGACGGCAAGCGCGTCGACGTATATGAGCAGGGCCTGAACCCCAAGCCCACCTGCCCGCAGTACTTCACGGTGCAGATCACCGACCTGGGTATTACCAGCAAGTTCGGCTACTTCAACGCGGGCGCCTGGGTGCACTCACTCAAGACCGGCAAGCCGCTGAAGGATATTCAGGTGCAGTTGTTTGACGAGACCAACAAACTGCTGCACGAGGCGCGCACCGATGGCAGCGGCTTTGCCAGCCTCCCGGGCATGAAGCAGCTCGACCCCGAGCGCAAGCTCACGCCCTGGAGCAACAAGAAGTGGTATCTGGTGGCGCGCTCCGCCAATGATTTCTCGTATATCGAACCGGCGCAGTGGAGTCGTGGCATTCAGTCGTATGAGTTTGGCATCCCGGACACGCGCCTCTCGGTCAAGCGTAACTTCCTGATGCAGGCCATTACCGACCGGCCGCTGTACAAACCCGGTGACGAGGTGCGTATCAAACTGTTCGCGCGCCAGTGGGACAACGAGTCGCTCAAGCTGCTCGACCCGGAGGAGCGCACGCTGTTCGTCGAGGTCACCAACTATCGTGGTGACAAGGTGCTCGATCGCACCGAGACCAAGCTGAACGAGTTCAGCACCGGTGTGGTGAGCTTCGCGCTGCCAAAGAACGCCGCCACCGGTGGTTACACCATCCGCGTGTCGAATGTCTACAACACCACCCTGAGCAAGAACGATGCCTTTTCGATTGAGGAATATCGCCTGCCCGCCTTCAAGATACAACTGAGCGCGGGCAAGGCGGCGGCGACGGCGGGGCAGATCCTGCCGGTGAGCGGCCGCGCCGAGTATCACTTCGGTGGCGGTGTGAAGAATGCGGCGGGTTATCTCAATGCCGGTTTCTCACCGGGTAGCTACAAGCCCAAGGACCCGGAGCTGGCAAAGTATGTCTACACCATCGAGCCGACATCGCAGAGCTGGATGGACGACTACGCCGGCCACAGTGAGGTGGTGAATTTCCAGCGCGACGAGGTCAAGACCAATGCCATGGGCATGTTCAGCGGCGCGATCAAGCTACCGAAGAATGTGATCACGCAGTATGGTCAGGTCAATATCGAGGCGGGCTTTACCGATGCCAATGGCAAGACCATTGCCAATCGTATCAGCGCCGAGGTGCACCCGGCGGAGTTTTATTTAGGGCTGCGCACCAAGGAGTGGGTCTACAAGCCGGATGAAGACCTCGGTATGCAGGTGGTGGCGGTCAGCCCGCGGGAAGAGGTGTTGAGCGGGCGTAAGGTCAAGCTGACCCTGTTGCAACGCAAATACAATACCGTGCGTCGTCGTGGTACTGGCAATTACTTCCACTACGAGACCGTGGCCGAGGACAAGCCAGTGACGACGTGTGAGTTCGAGACCGCCAGTCGTGCCAAGGGTTGCAGTCTCAAGCCGACCTCGGCCGGGCAATATCTGATCCGCGCCGAGGCCACCGACAAGAATGGGCGCAAGGTGATGTCGGCACTCTCCACCTTTGTGACCGGCAGTGACTACATCGGCTGGTGGCGACACGATCACGACCGCATCGACCTCATCCCCGAGAAGGACCACTACAAGATGGGTGACAAGCTGCGGGTGCTGGTGAAGTCACCGTATGACGCCGCGCGCGCGCTCATCACGATTGAGCGTCATGGCATCCTCTATCGGGAAGAGCGCGAGTTGAAGGGTGGCGCGCAGGTGATCGAGCTGCCCCTGACCCGCGCGGCCTATGCGCCGGGGGTGTACCTCTCGGTGATCCTGATCAAGGGACGCACCTCTGACAAGATCGAGGGCGATGTGGATTTGGGCAGGCCCTCGTTCAAGATGGGCATGATCGCGGTGCCGGTGGAGGACCCGCAGACGCGCCTGCAATTGAGCACCTCCACGGCGAAGTCTGATTACGAACCCGGCCAGGAGGTCACCGCCGAGATCAAGGTCACCGATAGCAGGAAGCAGGGTAGGGAGTCGGAGGTGGCGATCGCGGTGGTGGATGAGGCCATCCTGCAACTCGCCGGTGATTATATGCAGAAGTATCAGGTCCACGATGGCTTCTATCACATGCCCGCACTGGACATGATGACGGCGGAGACGCGTATTCACCTGTTAGGGCGGCGTCACTTCGGGAAGAAGGGCGCCTCGCCCGGTGGTGGTGGTAGCGATGACAAAAAGGGCCTGCGGACGATGTTCAAGGCGGTGGCCTATTGGGAACCGTCGCTGCTGACCGACAAGGACGGTAAGGCCAGCTTCCGCTTCAAGGCGCCGGATAATCTTACCGGCTGGCGCATCATTGCCGTGGCGGTGGACCGCCATCAGCACTTCGGTAATGGTGGCAGCAGTTTCAAGGTCAACAAAAAGCTGATGCTGGAGTCGGCCCTGCCCAACTTTGTCACCGAGGGCGATGAGTTCAACGCACGCTTCGTGGTGCACAATCGTACCCAGGACAAGGTCAAGGTCGATGTCTCACTCAAGACCACGGGGCTGGAGCTGGTCGGCAGTGGCGAAAGCAAGACCGAGGTGGCCAAGGACGATAAGGCGATTGTGCAGTTCCCGCTGAAGGCACAGCGCGGTGATACCGCCGTGGTGGAGGTGCGTGCGCATAGTAGTGAGGACAGCGATGGCATGCGCCTGACCCTGCCGATCAGCAAGTACCTCTC
>JAHEDA010000198.1 GCA_024641445.1 Gammaproteobacteria bacterium | reverse complement strand
GGATGGTGAGCAAGCGCCGTAAGCTGCTGGATTATCTGAAAAAGACAGATATTCAGCGCTACCGCGACGTGATTGCTCGCTTAGGTCTGCGCAAATAACACCAGGAGAGGGGAGATTGATGGCACCAGTGATAAAAGAATTTAAGTTCGGTGAACACACAGTAAGGATGGAGACGGGTGAGATTGCCCGTCAGGCCACCGGTGCGGTGATGCTCAGCATGGGGGAAACGGTTGTCATGGTGACCGCCGTTGCTCTGAGAGACGCGGTAGAAGGCCGTGACTTTTTCCCTCTTACTGTCAATTACCAGGAAAAGACCTATGCCGTGGGTAAAATTCCCGGTGGTTTCCTGAAGCGCGAAGGTCGAGCATCCGAACGTGAGACACTGGTCAGCCGACTTATTGATCGTCCCATTCGCCCCTTGTTTCCAGAAGGGTTTACCAACGAGGTCCAGGTTGTTGCGACCGTCATGTCGATGGACCCGGAGATCAACCCGGATATCGCTGCCCTGCTGGGCGCCTCAGCCGCGCTGGCCCTGACGGGTACCCCGTTTAATGGTCCCATTGGTGCTGCCCGCGTTGGTTATGCCGAAGGTAAGTACATCCTGAACCCATCCGCTAGCCAACTCGTTACCTCCGAGTTAGACCTTGTTGTGGCCGGTACCGAACAGGCCGTGCTGATGGTGGAGTCAGAGGCCAAGGGCCTCTCAGAGAAGGTAATGCTGGATGCCGTGGTCTTTGGCCATGATCAGATGCAGGTCGCCATTAAGGCCATTCGTGAATTTGCCAAAGAGGCGGGTGTTAAGCCTTGGGATTGGCAGCCACCCGCGAAAGATGACACCCTCGATAAAAAGGTGGTCGAGCTAGGTGGAAAGGGGTTTGGTGACGCCTATCAGATTAGCGAGAAGCAGTCGCGTTACACCCAACTAAATGAAATCCGAGCCACCGTTAATGAAAAACTGGCCGGCGGCGAGAATCCTGCCTACAACAAGGAGC
Organism: Gammaproteobacteria bacterium; assembly: GCA_024641445.1. GTDB lineage: Bacteria > Pseudomonadota > Gammaproteobacteria > UBA6429 > Thiohalophilaceae > JAHEDA01. The sequence continues at coordinate 4,041 of JAHEDA010000198.1, read as the reverse complement.
AGGTACGTAACGCGATAGAGAAGCTTGAGAGCACTATCGTGCGTGGTCGCATCATCAACGGTGAACCTCGCATTGATGGACGTGACCATAAGACGGTTCGCCCGATCACTATTAGAACGGGTGTGCTGCCGCGTACCCACGGGTCCGCACTCTTTACCCGTGGCGAGACACAGGCCATTGTCCTGACAACGCTTGGTACCGAGCGTGATGCGCAGACGATTGATGCCTTGGAAGGTTCGTTTAAGGACCCCTTCATGTTTCAGTACAACTTCCCTCCCTTCTGTGTGGGCGAGACCGGCATGATGGGTAGCCCAAAGCGCCGTGAGGTAGGTCATGGTCGTCTTGCCAAGCGTGGTGTGAATCCTGTTATGCCAACACTGGCTGACTTCCCCTACAGTGTTCGCGTCGTGTCGGAAATTACCGAATCCAATGGCTCCAGCTCCATGGCCTCTGTCTGTGGTGCCAGTCTGTCGATGATGGATGCCGGCGTCCCCATCAAGTCACCGGTGGCGGGTATTGCCATGGGTCTGGTGAAGGAAGGCAACAAATTTGCCGTTCTCTCGGACATCATGGGCGATGAAGATCACCTAGGCGACATGGATTTCAAGGTTGCGGGTACCAAAGATGGGATCAATGCACTGCAGATGGATATCAAGATCGACGGTATCACCCGCGAGATCATGGAGATCGCCTTGGCTCAGGCCCGAGAGGGTCGCCTGCACATTCTCGAGAAGATGAATGCCGTCCTCAGCCAACCCCGTGAGAAGATGTCTGAGCACGCCCCACGTTACCTCACCTTCAAGATCAATCCGGAGAAGATCCGCGATGTTATCGGTAAGGGTGGCGCAACCATTCGCGCAATAACCGAGGCAACCGGCACCACCATCGACATTACCGATGACGGCTTGGTGAAGATCGCCTCCAGCGACCTTGCCGCAGCCGAAGAGGCTCGCCGTCAGGTCGAGCAGATTACCGCTGATGTTGAGGTTGGTAAAGTTTACGAAGGCCGTGTTGCCAAACTGATGGACTTTGGTGCCTTCGTCACCATCCTCCCCGGCAAGGATGGTCTCGTGCATGTCTCCCAGATCTGTGACGAGCGTGTCGAGAATGTCAGCGATAAGCTGAGTGAGGGTGAGATGGTTAAGGTTAAGGTCCTGGAGATCGATAAACAGGGCCGTATTCGCCTGAGCATGAAGGCCGTTAACGCCTAGGCATTGCTTGAATGTATGCAGAAAAGGGCCTTTTGGCCCTTTTTTTGCTTCTATTCTCTGTAATAGTTTATTTATGAATCAGGGTGTCAGGCCATGTGGGATAGAGTTAGCCGGTTCGTCGTCATTGTGTTTCCCCTTTTTATCCTTGTGGCCTGTTCTTCGATCGCCCCACCGGAAGAGATCACCGCACCGGATATGGGGCTGGTTTTTGGTCACATTGAGTCCGACATGCCTATCGATAAGGTGGACTTGCAGGAGTATGGGGTCATCTATATTCCGCCCTTTACCTATCCACCCCGTGTACTCGTGTATGACAACGGTACCTTTATGGCCGAGAATCTCAAGCCTGCCAAATATGTCCTGGTTGCCTTTCACGCGGGCAATAAGGTGTTCACCCTGGTGAATGACGAACGATCGGCCTATCAACACATCGTCCAGGTAAAACCGGGTCAGTTGAATTATGCCGGGTCATATCGGGTGACGGTGACCAAGAAGAATCTCTTTGGTAAGGGTGACTTCGAGGTGGATGAATTACAACGACCAACCGAACGTGATCTGCTCAAGGACCTGTTTCGCCTGACTCAGGGTACAGGGTGGCAGAAGAAGATCGAACGTCGCATGAAAGAATTGCGACAGTAATTACGCCTCTGATGTAAAAAAATCCAGCGCGCGTTGTTCCAGCCAATAATTAAGACGGCAGGGGTCGTTTCCACTGATGAACCCCACATGCCCACCGTGCTGTGCCAATTCCAGGGTGACACACTCCGGAAGCTCCGAGGCGGTTGGAATGACCTCTGTGGTCATAAAGGGGTCATCACAGGCATGCACAATAAGGGTAGTAGTCTGTATAGAGGGCAGAAAATCCCTACAACTTGCCCGGTGGTAATAGTCTGCGGCGTCCAGAAAGCCAAACATAGGCGCCGTTATGGCGTCATCGAATTCGATTAAACTCCTGCTAGCAAGTCCCTCTTCAAGGCGTACCCGTGGGGGGAAGCATTTATGTGTTGATTTGCCAAGATAACGCCTGAGGCTTCGCATCAGGTAGGCCTGATAGAGTCGGGCGATACCCTTGCCAAGCGTCCGGCTAGAGATTGCGAGGTCAAATGGTACCGAGATAGCCATGGCACGCTCTATTACACAGCTGTCACCTCGCTCACCCAGTAACTTCAGTAATATATTTCCGCCTGCCGAGATACCGATGGCGTAGAGTGGTCGTGTTGGGTATCGCGTCCGTAGGTGAGTGATGACCTGAATTGGGTCAGCGGTTTCTCCTGAGTGATAACGACGCGCGAGACGATTCATTTCACTTCCACACCCACGTAGGTGCATAAAGACACACTGTAGGCCCGCCGTCTGAAGACGTTGCAACATCCCTGTAGCGTAATGCGAGCGAAGATTTCCCTCCAAACCATGAATAAATAATACTAAAGGCCCGGATTGCTCTGCGGTCCAGGCCAGATCAATGAAGTCGCCATCATCAAGTTCTAAGCGCTCATTTCTCAGTGATAGCCGCGGACGCGGACGGAAAAGGGTGGGCCAGATAGTCTGCAGGTGGGGGCTGCGCAGCCACCAGGTAGGTTGAAAGGTGCTGTAGGTGATCATGTGTCGATTCGAAGAAAAGGGCAATTACCGCGTGGTAATTGCCCTGATTTTGTACTGTCAGAAGCAATTATTTATTGGCACGGTTGTGTACGAGATCGTCGACCACAGCAGGATCGGCAAGCGTTGAGGTATCACCCAGATTGCCCAGGTCATTCTCGGCAATTTTGCGCAGGATGCGGCGCATAATCTTGCCTGAGCGTGTTTTAGGGAGGCCGGGGGCCCACTGAATCACATCCGGTGACGCAATCGGTCCGATCTCTGTGCGTACCTGTTGTATTAACTCTTTGCGTAGTGCCTCACTCGGCTCGAACCCTTTCACCAGTGTTACATAGCAGTAGATCCCCTGTCCCTTGATGTCATGGGGAAAGCCAACGACAGCGGCCTCAGCTACTGCGTCGTGTAACACGAGTGCAGATTCTACTTCGGCCGTACCCATACGGTGGCCTGAGACATTGAGCACATCATCCATGCGGCCGGTGATCCAGTAATAGCCATCATTGTCACGCTTGGCACCGTCCCCTGAAAAATAATACCCGGGATAGGTCTTGAAGTAGGTGTCGACAAAACGTTGATGGTCGCCGTAGACCGAACGCATCTGACCTGGCCAGGTGCGTGTGATTACCAGCGCACCCTCTGCCGGTCCATCACCTGCGATCAATTTATTTGTCGTGGTATCAATGATGCCGGGGACCACACCAAAGAAGGGGCGGGTGGCAGAGCCTGGTTTGAGCTTGGTCGCACCGGGTAGCGGGGTGAGCATGTGGCCACCGGTCTCGGTCTGCCACCAGGTATCAACGATAGGGCAGCGGCTGTCGCCCACGACCTTGTGATACCACTCCCAGGCCTCCGGGTTGATCGGTTCTCCGACTGTGCCAAGCAAGCGCAAGGATTTACGCGAACACTTTTTAACCGGTGCTTCACCTTCACGCATGAGTGCGCGGATTGCCGTGGGCGCGGTGTAGAACACGCTCACCTTGTGTTTATCGACCACCTGCCAAAAGCGGGAGGTATCGGGATAGTTTGGAATGCCTTCAAAAAAGACTGTGGTGGCACCATTGGCCAGCGGGCCGTATAGAAGGTAACTATGGCCGGTGATCCAACCCACATCGGCGGTACACCAGTAGATGTCACCCTCACGCAGGTCAAAGGTGTATTTGGTGGTGATGGTGGCATAGAGCAGGTAGCCACCGGTAGTGTGCAACACACCCTTGGGCTTGCCGGTGGAGCC
>JAHEDA010000013.1 GCA_024641445.1 Gammaproteobacteria bacterium | reverse complement strand
CCTCCTGTTGGAAGTGGGTAAACAGTCGGCTAACGGTCTCCACCGCAAGGCCCAGCAGATTACCTATGTCATTGCGCGACATACTCAGGTTGAACTCCGTGGGGGAGAAGCCACGGGTGCGGAAGTGATGCGACAGGCTCAGGAGAAAACTGGCCAGGCGCGCCTCAGCCGGCATTTTGGCGATGAGGGTAAGCTGGCAGTGATCATGCTGTAACTCGCGACTCATCAGGCGTAGCAGGTGGTGTTGCAGGCCAGGGATGTGCTGGCTGAGCTCCTCCAGTCGCGTGAAGGGGATCTCACACAGGCTGGCGGTCTCGAGTGCCACGGCCGAGGTGGTATGAAATTCTGTATCAATGGCATCAAGACCGAGCAGCTCTCCCGGCAAGTGAAAACCGGTGACCTGCTCCTGGCCGTCTTCCATATTCGTATAGGTCTTGAGGGAGCCGGAACGAATGGCGTAGACCGAGGTGAAATTCTCGCCCTGGCGATACAGGGCCTCGCCCTTGGCGACGGTGCGGCGGCGCTTGATAATCTCGTCCAGGCGGTCCAGGTCTCCTGTCTCCAGGCCCATGGGCAGGCAGAGTTGGTAGAGCCCACACTTCTGGCAGGTGGTGCGGACGGCGGAGAGGTCAACAACAGTATCTTTGGTCATAATCAGCGCAACTCGAACGGCAGGTCGAATAAAGGATTTAAAGGGTTCGGTTGCCCCCTTCCTGGAAGGGGGCAACCCATGCGACACCCAGTCTCATTCTAAATATATAGGATAAGCCCGGGCTTGCACACACAGGGCCGACTTTTCTTTCCTCAGGTAAACCCTTGTATTTCCTATCCCGTCGCATCCCTGTATCCTACATAGATAAATTTACATGGCCGTCTGCATCGGGCGGCCTCATTTTTTCAATCTGGTCCTGGAGCTGACATGGCTGGGCGTACCGCCACCGTTAAACGTGACACCCTGGAGACAAAGATCCAGGTATCCATCAACCTCGACGGTACCGGTACTGGCAAATTCGATACCGGTGTCCCCTTCCTTGAGCACATGCTGGATCAGGTCGCCCGTCACGGCATGATCGACCTCGAAATCACCTCGAAGGGTGACACCCACATAGATGACCACCACACGGTGGAGGACATTGGTATTACATTGGGCCAGGCCTTCGCCAAGGCCGTGGGCGACAAAAAGGGTATCCGTCGCTACGGCCATGGCTATGTCCCCCTGGATGAGGCGCTATCACGGGTGGTGGTGGATTTCTCCGGCCGCCCCGGGCTTGAATATCACCTGGATTTCCCGCGTGCCCGCATTGGCGAGTTTGATGTGGATCTGATGCATGAGTTCTTTCAGGGCTTCGTCAACCACGCCTTGGTGACCCTGCATATCGATGGCCTGCGCGGTGTCAATGCACACCATGTTGCCGAGACCGCCTTCAAGGCCTTCGGCCGTGCCCTGCGCATGGCCCTGGAGATGGACCCGCGAATGGTCGGTATTACACCGTCCACCAAGGGAAGCCTGTAAGCATCCACTAACTAAATTCATTGCGATTGCACCATGAGCACCGTTGCCGTTATCGATTATGGGATGGGAAATCTGCACTCCGTGGCCAAGGCCCTGGAGAAGGTGGCCCAGGGTAAGACCCGCGTGGTGGTCAGCAGTGACCCGGCCGAGGTCCTCAAGGCCGGGCGGGTGGTCTTGCCTGGCGTTGGGGCGATCCGCGACTGTATGGGTGAGATCAAGCGCCTGGGTTTCGATGAGGTTGTGCAGAAGGTGGTCGCCACGGGCACACCGCTGCTGGGGGTTTGTGTTGGCATGCAGGCCCTCATGGACTTCAGTGTCGAGAACGGTGGTACCGAGTGTCTCGGTGTTTTGCCTGGTCGCGTCGAGTTTTTTGGTACGGATCTTACCGACCCTGTGAGTGATGAACACCTCAAGGTCCCGCATATGGGCTGGAATCAGGTCAATCAGCACCAGAGGCACCCGATGTGGGCGGGGATTGCGCAGGACAGCCGTTTCTATTTCGTCCATAGTTACTATGTACAACCGGCTGGCCCCGAGGTGATTGCAGCCTCCTGCAATTACGGTATTACCTTTACCGCTGCCGTGGTGCGCGATAACGTCTTTGCGACCCAGTTTCACCCGGAGAAGAGTGCGCACGCAGGTCTGAAATTATACGAAAATTTTTTAAACTGGAATGGCAAGTCTTAACCGGCACGACAAGAGAGTGAAACCATGTTGATCATTCCCGCGATTGATCTCAAAGATGGCAAGTGTGTCCGTCTGCGTCAGGGCAAGATGGAAGATGTCACCATATTTTCTGACCACCCGGTGGAAGTGGCTGGGCGTTGGGTCGAGCAAGGTGCGCGTCGATTACATATCGTAGACCTCAATGGGGCCTTCGAGGGCAAGCCCATGAATGCCGAGGTCGTTCATGCCATCGCTGAGGCCTATCCTGAGCTGTCGATTCAGATCGGTGGTGGTATCCGCTCAGAGGAGACGGTACAGACCTACCTTGATGCGGGTGTGCAGTATGTGATTATCGGTACCAAGGCGGTGAGCACGCCGCACTTCGTCAATGATTTGTGTCTGGAGTTTCCCGGTCACGTCATCGTGGGCCTGGACGCCAAAGACGGCAAGGTTGCAATTGATGGTTGGTCAAAGTTGTCCAAACATGATGTGATCGATATGGCGCAGCACTTTGAGAATGACGGTGTCGAGGCGATTATCTACACCGATATTAGTCGCGACGGTATGATGCAGGGTGTCAATGTCGATGCCACGGTCAAGCTGGCGCAGTCGATCCACATCCCCGTTATTGCCTCAGGCGGTATTACGAATATTGAGGATGTTCGGCGTTTGTGTGAAGTGGCCGACGAGGGCATCATGGGTGCCATCACCGGGCGTGCGATTTATGAGGGCACTTTGGACTTTGCCTCAGCGCAGAAACTGGCCGACGAATTGACTGGCGAGAACTAACGAGAATTACGATGGGCCTGGCCAAACGCATTATTCCCTGTCTCGATGTCGACAACGGCCGCGTGGTCAAGGGCGTAAAATTTGTCGAGATCCGCGACGCCGGTGACCCGGTGGAGATCGCGCGGCGATACGACGCCGAGGGCGCCGATGAGATTACCTTTCTCGATATCACCGCCAGCCACCATGACCGCGAGACCATGGTGCATGTTGTAGAGCAGGTGGCCAGTCAGGTCTTTATCCCGCTGACCGTCGGCGGTGGCATTCGCAAAGTTGAAGACGTGCGGCGCATGTTGAATGCAGGGGCAGATAAGGTCGCCATCAATACAGCAGCGGTGCATAATCCCGAGTTTGTGCGCGAGGCCGCCGAAAAGTTTGGCTCGCAGTGCATCGTCGTTGCAATCGATGCCAAAAAGGTCAGTGGCGAGGGCGAGCCCAATCGATGGGAGATATTTACGCACGGTGGGCGCAAGGCCACGGGCATTGACGCAATCGAGTGGGCAAAGAAGATGGTTGCCTACGGTGCGGGTGAGATTCTGTTAACGAGTATGGACCGTGATGGCACCAAGATCGGTTTTGATCTTGAGCTGACGCGGGCGATCTGTGAGGCAGTGACCGTGCCGGTGATCGCCTCGGGTGGTGTTGGTAATCTGGAACACCTCGTTGATGGTGTGAAAGAAGGTCACGCCGATGCGGTATTGGCCGCGAGTATCTTTCACTTTGGTGAATACAGTATCGAGCAGGCCAAGCGTCACATGGCCGCTGCTGGTATCGAGATGCGGTTATAGCAACGATGAGTGCAAATTGGCTCGATGAGATCAAGTGGACCGATGATGGCTTGGTGCCCGTGATCGCACAGGACCACCAGAACGGCGAGATACTGATGTTTGCCTGGATGAATAAAGAGTCCCTTGCCTTGTCGGTGCAGGAGGGGCGCGCCATCTACTGGTCACGCTCGCGTAACAGATTGTGGCGCAAGGGCGAGGAGTCGGGTCACATACAACGGATAAAAGACGTGCGTCTGGATTGCGACAATGATGTGGTGTTGTTGAAGGTGGAGCAGATCGGCGGCATCGCCTGCCACACCGGGCGGCGCAGTTGCTTCTTCCAACAGTACCAGGATGGTAAGTGGGCCGCGGTGGAGCCTGTGCTCAAGGACCCGAAAGAGATTTATAAATAAGGACGACGATGAACGACATCCTGACACAACTGGCCGCGGTATTAGAAGAACGTAAGTGTGCAGACCCGGAGAGTTCTTACGTGGCAAAGCTCTACGCCAAGGGCCTGGATGCCATCCTGAAAAAGATCGGCGAGGAGGCTACCGAGACGGTGATGGCGGCAAAGGATGGTGATAGCGACAAGATCATCTACGAGGTCGCCGACCTCTGGTTTCATACCTTGGTGCTGCTTGCGCAACAGGGGCTCAAGCCGCAGGACGTTCTCAATGAACTGGCGCGACGCTTTGGTGTCTCAGGGGTGGAAGAAAAGGCTAGTCGGGGTGTGAAGTGAGCGATTGCCTGTTTTGCAAGATTGCCAAGGGCGAGATACCCTCGCAAACGGTGTATAGCGATGACAAGGTCGTCGTGTTCAAAGACATCAACCCCAAGGCGGCGGTACATCTACTGATGATCCCGCGCGAGCATATCGCGAGTCTGAATGAAGTAGGGGCCGGGCACGATGCCTTGCTGGCGCACATGATGCGTCTATTGCCACGGCTGGCGGCGGAGCAGGGACTGCGGGATGGTTTTCGCACCATCATCAATACTGGAAAGGGCGGTGGGCAGGTCGTGTTTCACCTGCATGCACATTTACTGGGCGGCGCGAGCCTGCCTGGTTTTGAATAAACAAACGGGAGTAGCGTCATGGGCATGAGTATTTGGCAGTTATTAATCATCCTTGTAATCGTACTTGTACTATTCGGGGCCAAGCGCCTGCGCAATATTGGATCTGACCTCGGCTCGGCCGTAAAGGGTTTTAAGGAATCCATGAAAAGCGAATCGGACGAGACCACCACGGTCGAGGCGAAGGACGGCAAGATTATTGAAGGTGAGACGAGCAAGAAAAAAGACAAGGTCTAGAACCCATTTGTGGGTGAACACCTCTCCCTCTATGAAGTGATCTGGGGATGCATCAGCGAAATTATCTATGAAATCGTGGACTTGTCTTACCCTTATCCAGGGCAGCTTGCGCGGTAGACGCACAAGCCTCAAGATATGCCGCCGCAATAGATGTGGGCAAAGGTTTGCGAATTGGCCGGGGTTATAGCGGCCTGACTGTAGATATAACAACGGGAGTAGCGTCATGGGCTTTAGCATATGGCATTTATTGTTGACCCTTCTTATCGTCCTGGTACTGTTTGGTGCCAAGCGCCTGCGTAACATTGGTTCTGATCTTGGTTCTGCCGTAAAGGGATTTAAAGAGGCGGTGCGTGAAGATCGAGACGAGCAAGTGGCCCCTATTAGTGGCAAGGTGATAGAGGGTGAGGTAAGCAAGAGTAGAGACCGGGTTTAAGGACAATGAATTGTTGCGAGCAACAATTCATGTAGTTCGACTTCGTAACAGATAATCAGTCGGCAAATTTATGTTTGATGTTGGATTCGGAGAGCTTGTTGTCATCGGCGTAGTGGCGCTGGTGGTTTTCGGCCCGGATAAACTGCCAGAGGTCGCACGCACGGCAGGACGTTGGGTCGGTAGGACGCGTCGCTTCGTCAATCAGGTCAAGGAGGACATCGACCGCGAGGTCCGCATGGAAGAGATCAAGAAGGCCCTGGAGCGCAACGCCGACTTGAGAGAACTCAAACAGATTATGAATACCGATGCCTTTAGCCTGGAAGATGAAAAGCCCGCGCCCAGGCCAGAGTATCAGGTCAAGGCGCAGCCGGACTCTGACACTGTGTCCCCAACCGAGTCCGCCACACCGATCGCATCTACCATAACTCAACCAGAAGTGAAGCATGGCGGCGACAAGTCCTGAGCAAAAAACCGAGTCCGAGATGCCGTTTCTCACACATCTGGTGGAGTTACGCGATCGGTTGATGCGTAGTCTGGTGGCTGTCGGGCTGATCTTTCTGGCCCTGTTCTCGTTTGCCAATCAAATCTATCACCTGCTGGCAACGCCGCTACTCAAGCATATGCCCGCCGGTGGCACGATGATCGCCACCGAGGTCGGCTCACCCTTCTTTACCCCGTTCAAATTGGTGATGGTGGTGTCGGTTATTCTGGCCGTACCCTATTTGTTGTATCAGTTATGGTCCTTTATCGCACCCGGTCTGTATAAACACGAAAAGCGCCTGGCCTTTCCGCTATTGTTCTCCAGCGTGATATTATTTTATGCGGGTATGGCCTTCGCCTACTTTGTTGTGTTCCCGCTAGCCTTCACCTTCCTGACCGCCAATGCCCCCGAAGGGGTGACGGTGATGACCGATATCTCCAAATATCTCGATTTTGTATTGACGGTCTTTTTTGCTTTTGGCGTGGCCTTTGAGGTCCCCATTGCCACGATCTTGCTGGTCCTTACAGGAATGGCCACCCCGGAGAGTCTGGTCTCAAAGCGACCATACATCATCGTGGGGTGTTTTACCGTGGGCATGTTTCTGACCCCACCGGATGTCATCTCGCAGACGCTGTTGGCCGTACCGATGTGGATGTTGTTCGAGATAGGGGTATTTGCCTCCCGCTTCATGTTGCGGCGCAAGGAGAAAGATACCGCCGAGCGCGAAACAGAAGCGAAGCGCGAGATGACCGACGATGAAATGAACGCCGAATTTGAGAAGGCCATTGCGGACGAGCACGCCCTGCTCAATCATACCGACGCAGGGAAAGACGACGCCTGAGACTTGCCAGTGTAGTACCCCCCCGCTTCAAATCTTCCTTCACTGCGCTGTGAGAATATATTTGCTCTATGTGAATTCTGGGCCATCATCGGTGGTGGCACTAATTCTGTGTAGGCCAGTTTCACAGTGTTCACCAGTGTTCTGTACCTAAAAGATATTCTATTGAGCAGAATAAATGTGGAAAAAGAAAAACCCGCCTGAATGTTGATTCAGGTGGGTTTTCTTAGATGCGTAATGAATAGACTGGAGAAAGGCTAGTTGTTACCAACACCCTTGGCAATGACACCGAAGTCTGTAATGGGGTCAGCCGCATCCTGCTTACCCTGATGCAGGGCAAATAAGGATTTATTCTGAGGTTTCACCGGGGAGGTATTCTCTGCTGCCATCTGGACCGCAGGTGCGCGGTCAATGTTGTAGAGAAATACCACCAAGCCGATACTCGCAATCGCAGTGTAGTAAGGGCTGTACAGTGAGATAATCATCGGTACAGAGATGTAATAAGCACGCATGCCATAGGTATAGAAACTGGCACTACGATTGAGCAATTCACTGACGTAGCCGGTTGAGGGATTAAAGTGGTACTTCGCGTTGGTTGAATTGATCAGATATCCAACATGGTTATACAGACGTACGGCCATGGAGAAGCTGAAAAAGGCCCAGAATAAGGTACCGAGTAGAAGCAGTACCTTGAGATTTTCAAAATCCCCACCCGACATCAGGCTCTGTTGCAAAGAATGCAACATACTGTCACCGCTGCCCGTCTTCTGCATCAGATTGAGCACACCCATGCTCATCAGAATGGCGGTGGAGGCGAGGAACGTCGCCGCCATGGTTGAGTTACGCAGGGTCTGCACGGCGAGGATGCCGCTGCTCTTATCGGTCATGATATTTTCGACCCATGCCGTCCGCGCATTATTGCTCACCGATTGGATCGTGTAGTTGCAATCCTGCCGTAGGCGCAGACGCAGATAGAGGTGGTAACCACCGATCAGGACAACACTCGCAAGGTACGCGCCGATATCTAACATTGAAACACCCATATACTTCTATTACCTCAAATTATTAATGACCAGGAACATAAAAAGCTGTGCGTTAGTTCTAGCGCAAGATCCTCTCGGCCTGCTGTACGTCGCCTTCCCTAATCATGGTTTCACTCAGATGCAGTCGTGCCGCATTGTCACCATCGTGCATGGCCTTATTCCACCACTGCTTGGCCAAGTGAAGATCTTTTTCCGTACCGGTTCCCGTGGCATACATGCTGGCGAGGGTATCTTCTGCGTAGGCATTACCGGCCTCGGCGGCGCGCTTAATCCAGGTAAAGCCTTTGGCGGCATCCGGTGTCAGACCAAAGCGACCATCACGATAGGCCAGGCCAACCTGAAGCTCAGCACCGACATCCCCGGTGTTCGCCAGACGGCTTAGCCAGTTGATGTCATCGCTGGGCTTGTCGGTCGTACCGAGGAAGCTCACTGCAGAGACAGCGGCGACCAGGATGGCGGCGGGTATCCAACGCTTGAGCGAATGGGTATTCACCGGGGCAGCCTGCAGGGTGTTGGGATAGTTGACTAATTGCATAATTCCTCTCAATCTAAATGTGTAAGTCAGTCTTGTCCCTCAGCTACTGCAAGTACGGGACCATCTCATGTCCGAGATGAAAACCAACTGCTTATCAGGTAGTTAAAGCTAAGGACGGGAATAGGGGCTGGGGTTCTGAAGGTTGCGCCCCATCATAAATTGTAGCCACCAACAAGAAATGTAGATGCTAGCCTCGCTCCACCTAAACAAGTTGCAACGTAAAGTCGTGCTGGTCGTAGTGCTGATCGTGCTGGTGCCGATGCTGATCTCGGGGGTGTTGTCCGGGCGTTGGGTGGCGGCGCGTGTCGATGAGTCCATCGAGAACTGGGTGCATGAATCCGCACAGCTAGACGAGAATGCCCTTTCCGATTTACATCGGAATGCCCACCTGCTTGCCGACACTATTTCTGAGGCGACTCGGGGGCATTGGGTGATCCAGCCCGGTATCTCACCCATCCCGCCAAATCTTCTGCCCCTGGCGAAGGAGCTCGGGATCAGCCTTGTGCAGGTCTATGGATTGCAGAGTGAACTAATATATAGTTCGCACCCGGCGAGGCTGCTGACGACTTGGGCGCCGGGGCAGGACACCGCCGTGGTTAAGGTCAAACAACCTACCCGCACCCTGTTGGCCGCGATCACGATCATTCGAATCCCTGCGGGAAAGAAACAGCACTATCGGCTTGTGTTAGGCACCCTGTTCGATAAGGATTTTCTGAATCGTCTGAGCGGTGAGACGGGTCTGAAGACACGACTTTTTTATCCCAATAACGGCGATTATACCAAGGCCTTCTCGGAAGAGGGCCTGCCCTTGAATCTGCGTCTGTCGAGTGATGCCTTTGAGCAGTTAAAACTACGCAAGTCATACTACAACTCTGATGCGGAGGATGGTCACTACTGGGGATTGTACTCACCCGTAGTTGATGCAAGTGGACGGCTTGAGGCCGTACTGTTTAGTGGTTTGGAGCGTACGCGTAGCATTGAATTTTTGACGGATGAGACCGCGATGAATTTGGCTATCTTGTTCTTAGGCTCGCTACTGGCCGTGGGTGTGGGGCTGGTCTTGAGTCGAATCATCGTGCGCCCTGTCGAGTATCTCCACGCAGGTGTCATGAAGCTGGCGGCACAAGATTTCAAGGCGGAGATCCCCATTCACACGCATGATGAACTGGGTGAGTTGGCGCGCGCCTTTAACGGCATGGCAATTAGCCTGCGCGAGGCGCGTGACGAACAGAAGCGTGAATTCCAGAGCGACAAGCTTAGTGCCTTGGGTGAATTGTCCATGGCCATGGCGCATGAGATCCGTAACCCGATTGGCGTGATAAATACTGCTGCAAAATTACTCGATACCTCGGAAGACGCCGCGAGGCGTGCAGACCTCTGTAGAGTGATCCGGGAAGAGAGCCAACGCTTGAATCATCTGCTCAATGATTTTCAACAACTGGCCCGGCATCGACGCCCGGATTTTCAGAATATTGATCCGGCAGAGCCGCTTGAGGAGGCCTTGCAAGTAATGCTTGCGGGGCGTGATGGCATTACGGTGCAACGAAACTACGCCCACGCCGGAATCCTCGTCAGTGTCGACAGTGAATTACTCCGGCAGGCGTGGTTGAATCTGTTACGAAATGCCACCGAGGCGATGGGCGCTGGGTCTGGCTCTTTGATACTGGGTACAATTGTGCATGATCACCTGGTGGAGGTATATCTGCACGATAGTGGGCCCGGGATACCGATTGAGAAAATGACGCGTCTGTTTGAGCCCTTCTTCACGACCAAGGAACACGGTAGTGGTTTGGGCTTGACGATTGCAAATACCCTGGTTGAGGCGAATGGGGCCCGGCTTGAATACGTCCCTGGTGATTGGGCGGGTGCCCGGTTTGCGATGCGGATACCTATTGCAGTGAGGGGGAAGGCGTAATGCAGCGTAGCGTTTTGGTGGTGGATGATGAGCGAAACATGCGCATGGTCATGGAATTGGCCCTGACCGATGTCGGTTACCGCGTCCTCACCGCAGAGAGTGCCGAAGATGCACTCCCCCTCGTCAATGACCCTGACCTCGATGTCATCCTTTCGGATCTAAAGATGCCCGGGATGGGTGGGGATGAATTTATCCGTCGCAGTCGTCAATTGCGCCCGGATATCCCTGTCATTGTCGTCACCGCCTATGGTTCGATCCGTTCCGCGATCGAGTGTATCCAGGCGGGTGCGCACAATTATCTAACCAAGCCATTTGAGCCGGAGGAACTCCAGTTCTCAGTCGAGAGTGCCCTGCGCTATCGCGACCTGATGCAGGAAAATCAGCAGTGGCAGGCCGTAGTCATGAGTGAGCGTCGTGGCAATCGCCTGCTAGGTGAAGGCCCTGCCATGCAGGAGCTGCGGGCTAAGATTCAGCAGGTCGCACCCTTCAAGACCAACATCCTGATTACAGGCGAGAGTGGTACCGGCAAGGAGGCCGTGGCCCGTACGCTGCATGAACAAGGGCCTCGCGCCAACCATCCATGGGTTGCAATTAACTGTTCCGCCATCCCGCACGACCTGATGGAGAGCGAACTCTTTGGATATGTCAAGGGTGCCTTCACGGGGGCGCTGCAAAATCGACTTGGCCGACTGGAACAGGCGAATCATGGCACCCTGTTTCTTGATGAAATCGGTGACCTCGACCTGGAGTTACAGGCCAAGTTACTGCGGGTCTTGCAAGAGCGTGAATTCTCACCTGTCGGCAGCGATGCGATTCGCCGCGTGGATGTGCGGATCATCACCGCAACCAATCGTGATCTGCACGAGTTGGTGAAGAATAATCAGTTTCGCGAGGACCTGCTCTATCGTCTGGATGTCTATAACCTGCATGTCCCACCCCTGCGTGAGCGTGTAGAAGATATTCCGTTGTTGGCCAATGCATTTCTATTGGAGCTTCGGGCCGAGATGGGCAAGACGGTGCAGGGCATTTCCGAAGGGGCGCTTGCGGTGATGTCGGCCTATATCTGGCCGGGTAATGTGCGGGAGTTGCGAAACGCGATAGAGCGATCACTGCTAACCTGTACGGGTGACTTATTGCGCAAGAACGACCTGCCTGAAAAGGTATTCTCGGTCCAGGGGACGCCGTCTGTACAGAAAACCGAGGGGCAATCACTGCCCGACTCAGGGCTGGATGAGTGGTTAGGTGAGGCGGAGAAGAGGATGATTTTACAGGCACTTGAGGCGACAAACGGGATACAGGTAGAAGCTGCGAAGTTGCTCAAGATTACCGAACGTAGTCTATGGCATCGGCTGAAAAAATATACTATTCAGGTGAATCGTAAGGCCTCGGAATAAATATTAAATGAATATCAAGCGGCAGATATGGCATGGATGAGATTAATACATTCGAGGAGTTGAGGCGACTTGAAATGTTATTGAGTTCTCAATCTAACGCCGATGATCACTCGGCACAACTTCTCGCCGAGGATTGCGAGGAATTTGGTAGCTCCGGATACCTCTACAACAAGCAACAGATACTGGCAGCGCTACGAGGACGGGTGCCGGTTGAGCTACAGTGCATCGACTTTCAGTTTCGGGTACTGGGGCCAGAAGTTGTGCTGGTGACATATCGTTCTATCCACCGGAACGATCGAGGGACGGTCTGCTGTCTACGGAGTTCGGTATGGTGTCACACGCTGGGCCAGTGGCAACTGGCGTTTCATCAGGGTACGCCAAGTCACTGCCCAGAGTCAGCCTTTACAGTCTAGCGTTTGGTTCAACATAACCCTGCCCCAATGTCTTTCTTAAAGTGCATCTGCGCGCCTTGGCCGGCTGCACTACCCAACTATATATATGGATATGGTTGGGGTGTTGAAGAAGGGGACCAGGACCCTGGACAGGGCAATGGTGAGGCAAAAGATTTACCCATTTAACCCTAAAGATCCCATTTTTCTGGACGCAGTGATCAACAGGCGCTGAAGAGTGCACGCCATAGGACAAAAAACGGAGGATTTACTATGTTTAAGATGAGAGCATTATTTGTATGGGCCCTGCCGGTCATGCTGGCAGTACCTGCGGTGACACAGGCAGAAACCTATTTTGGTTATACCTCAATGGGTACCTCGGCGGATGTGGCGTCTACAGCAACGGTATATACCGCTACCGGTAGCCGGATTTATGCGGGTATGGCCTGGCCGGTGGGTAAGGTCTTTGTCACCGGTGCCGAGGTGGCGACCTTGGACATGGGTAAATTTGATCTTGGTAGTGGTGTCAGCATAACGGGCACGGGTACGGCGGTAAATTGGGTCATTGGTCCCAGGATGGGCAACTTTGGTCTGGACCTTGGAGTAGGTTCCGTTGCCTGGAGCGAAACAGCCACTGGTAGTGCCGCGGAGACCGGTTCGACGACCAGCACATTCGTAAATCTTAAGTACAGGGTCTTTAAGAAGTTATCGGTGCGTTATGAAATTGTAAATTTCACGACTGCAACTTCAAACGGTGATGTGAAGATTGGGATGAGCGGTCTGGGTCTGAGCCTCGATTTTTAGTCTCACGACCTTCTCTCAACCCACAAGGTTGGTTACAAGGCAGATGCACCCTGGGTGTATCTGCCTTTTTATTGCAGTAGTTTAAAGGTTCGCCCTTGTCAGTTCACTGCCCACAAATGTTTCGGCTAAACCCATAGGCCCTTGAGTAAATATCCAGTGTCGCCTTATGGCAGTTCTCCTTACAATATGACAATATTGTTACAGATATAAGTCAGCCATGATAAGGAATCGGCCAATGGGAATAAATAAGGCACTGAATAGTCAAGAGAATTTGTCTCCGCTCATCCCAAGTAACTTACTCTTCGATGATACCGTAGGTGAGGTATCCGATTCAGTTTGTCGCCTTACAGATTTATCGCATGGCGGTGGCTGTGGGTGCAAGATAGACCCTGCCTCACTGCACGAGATTCTGGCGAATGTGCCCAAGCACGCCACGACCGCCGATTTGCTGGTAGGTATCGAGCACAGTGATGATGCGGCGGTTTACCGTATTAGTGATGAACAGGCACTGGTTTTTACCAACGATTTTTTTACTGCTACGGTGGATGATGGGTATATTTATGGGCGAATTGCCGCTGCCAACGCACTGAGTGATGTCTATGCGATGGGTGGCAAGCCTTTAATGGCCAATGCCATTGTCGGGTTTCCGGTCAACGTGTTGCCCATGAATACCATGCAGGAGATCATGCGCGGCGGTGTGGACGTATGCAAAGAGGCGGGTATCCCCCTGTGCGGTGGTCACAGTATCGATAACCCGCAGCCTATCTTTGGTCTAGCCGCTGTCGGTACGATTCACCCAAAAAATATTAAAACCAATTCCAATGCCAAGGTGGGTGACATCCTGTTGCTGACCAAGCCCTTGGGCGTAGGTATTATGGCCAGTGCCTACAAGCTTAAGACGATTACCAAGCAGGGCTATCAGGAGTTTATTGACAACATCACTATGTTGAACAAACCCGGGGCCTGGCTAGGAGAGCAAGACAATGTCCATGCCATGACAGACATCACTGGCTTTGGTCTTGCCGGTCACCTGATCGAAATGGCCGATGGGGCAAATGTAAGCTTTGAAATAAACACCGCAAGTGTACCTGTAATTAAAGAAGCCTGGCAGCACGTTGCTGAAGGTGTTGTCCCGAGTGGGGCCTATCGTAATATGAGCAGTTTTCAGGGCAAACTTGTCTTTGGTGCACAGTGGAACCCTGATCAGCAGTTAGTCTTTAGTGATCCTCAGACTAACGGTGGCTTATTGGTCTCAATCGCACAAGATGCCGCGATGGATGTAGTTACTGAATTGATGGGCATGGGTTACGGGCAGGTGACTGTAATTGGCGAAGTCGTCGCGCGACGCGAAGACAATATCGCTGTTTGTTTTAATTAATTTCTCGCGATAATAAAAATGGAAATGTATACCAGCCTGTTTGTTCTGGGGCTATTCGGTGGCTTTATCTCCGGTCTGTTGGGGATTGGCGGCGGCATCATCATGGTGCCGCTGTTATTGTATGTTCCCCCAGCGTTAGGTGTCGGATTGCTGGGGATGAAGGCCGTCGCAGGAATTACCTCGGTGCAGAGTTTTGTCGGTGCCGTCTCTGGCGCCGTGGGTCACAACCGCTTCAAGCGCATCAATCGTAATCTGGTGATTTATATGGGGAGCAGCATGGCGGTGGGTTCGCTGGCAGGCTCCATCGCATCAGATTCAGTCTCTGCCAATCTCATGCTAATGATCTTTGCCTGCATGGCACTCATGGCATCGATCATGATGTTTATTCCAAAGAAAGACCACGCAGATGATATCAGTGCCGAGTCAATTCAATTTCATAGGGTACATACTATTACGGCAGGTCTCATCCTGGGCATCCTCTCGGGTCTTATCGGACAGGGCGGAGCCTTTTTATTCATACCAGTGATGATTTATTTGCTGCATATTCCAATGCGTATTGCGATCGGCAGTGCCTTGGCAATTGGTATTATCTCCTCGATCGCCGTATTGCTGGGGCGGCTAGGTACCAATCAAATACCCTATATGTTTTCTCTAGTGCTGGTAATTGGGGTGGTGATTGGCGCGCAATTTGGCAGCGTGATGAGCCAACGCACACCACAACTAGCCTTGCGCAGGGTGCTGGCAATTCTCATTAGTTTGTCGGCAATAAAAATCTGGTATGAAATACTAATTACCCATGCATAATAAAATATTTTCGGAGGATGTGTGATGCGGGCCAGTGAAGGTGCAGTTAAAATTTATTTTTTTCTATTACTGATGCTCCCGTTGTGTTGCTCTCCTCTTGTTGCCCTGGCAGATCCCCCTGCGGGTTATGATTTCATAGGTTATGATGAAGGCGTCACGCAGGCCAAGGCAAGTGGTAAGCCAATCTTTCTGTACTATGGGCGATATGGTTGCGGCTATTGCGACAAGACCAACAAGGAAACCTTCAGCGATCCCGGCGTTGCCAAGTTGTTCAAGGATAACTACGTCCTGGTCTATGTGGATGCCGAAGGGGCAGACCGCCTTACCTTGCCGAGTGGCGAGGTGATTACCGAACAATTGTTTGGTGCACGCCTGAACTCACTGGTGACACCTTACTTTATGGTTCTTAAGTCTGACGGTACACCAATTGTAAAGATACCTGGCTATAAAAATATAAAGGATATGACTGCCCTGCACCACTATGCCGCTGAGGGGTATTATAAAGAGATGCCCTTCTCTGAATTTACCAAGAAGTGAGATGCAAAAATGCGCATTTATATCCTCACCATTATCTTACTAGCACCCGCATTTACACATGCTGGGCCGTGGGTTTTCGGCGAAAAGCAGGCACTAACCACTTATGTTGGTGACAAAATATTTCACCATCTTGATGGTACGGGGCGCAATCATGTCAGCGTAGCAGGCGATGCGCTGGCGATTGTGTGGGAGGATAACCATAGTGGTAGCCCTCAGATATATCTCAGCCAGAAATTGCTTGGTGCCAAGGCATTCTCCACCCCTAAGTTACTTAGCACCGGCAAGTCTGGCTTTGCGCCGGTGATTACCCCCTATGCCAAGAATGAATTTCTGGTGGCATGGGAACAGGACCACGCTATCTGGATGTGCCATGTCTCAATCATGGCGATTAGCCAGCCTATGCAGGTGAGCATGGGCAAGAGTAGTCAGGCCGCAATTGTCGTCACAAGCCCACAACAGGCAATATTAGCCTGGAGTGAGAAGTCTGGTCACTTCTGGCAAGTGATGACGGCGCAAGTGAAACTAAAGAATGGGTTGGCACAAACGGTTCAAGCAGTGAGACCAATCGATCCTGATCCTGCAAAAGACAATCAGCTGTACCCCACGCTTGCACACACTAGTGGTGTGACGACAGCGATGTGGGAGGATCGACGCAATGGCCACACCATGATCCTCTATGCGCAAGCGGAAGAGGGAGACAGTTTTGGTGGCCACCAAGTACTTAACGAGATTGTGCAAAAATCCAGTGACTATGGTCGTGGTAATGGCGTGACGCGTGCGGCCATGGCTAAGTATGGAGAGTCAGAACTTGCCTCGACCTGGATGGACAAGCGTGGCTACAGTACGGGATATGACATCTTTGCGGCGCAATATCATTCGAATGAAAAGAAATTTGGTATCAATCAGCAGGTGCAGGATTCCTTCGGCAATAATATCGCCCAATGGAATCCAGCTATCGCGGCAAACTCACAGGGAGATATCGCGGTTGCCTGGGATGACAATCGTGATGAGACCTCGGATATTTGGTTCTCATGGAAGACCACAAAAGGTTGGAGTGATAACGAGTCAGTTGCCCCTGCGGCAGGTGCTGGTCAGCAAACAGGTCCGGCCATGACGTTTGATGATAAACGCAATCTGCATTTCATCTGGCTAGAACAGAATACAGAGAATGGCCCTACTACTCTCTACTACAGTGTTGGTTTGTATCAACCCTGAGAGAACGACTCATCGCTATCTACGTACCTCAGCTCTTCTGTATGACCGAGGCCTATTCCTCCACGCCAGTTTCATTCACCCCGACGTTTCGCGCGCGCAGTGGCCTGAGCCTCAAGGGGATTCTCCGGCCAGTGGTGCTTTGGGTAGCGACCCTTCAAGTCTTTCTTTACCTCGTGATACGAGGTCTGCCAAAAGCCGGCGAGGTCTTGCGTGATTTGTACTGGACGCTGCGCGGGGGAGAGCAGGTGTAATAAAACCGCGACCCTGCCATGGGCGATTCGCGGGGTATCGGTAAGGCCGAACATCTCTTGCAGACGGACTGCGAGCACGGGTGGGAAGTGGCTGTAGTCTATTCGTATATGCGAACCGCTGGGGACGGTGATGTGTGTAGGGACCAGGGCGTCGAGCTGGCGTTGTTGTTCCCATGGTAGCAGCGCCAATAAGATGTTGTGCAGATCGAGCCGTTGCAGATGTGTCAGGCGCGACATCTTGCCGAGATACGGTGCCAGCCAGGTATTGAGTGTCTCCAACAGACTCTCATCACTCAGTCTGGGCCAGGTAGTGTCAATATGGGTGTGCACAAAATTCACCCGCGCCTGTAGTTCGCGTGTGGCTTCAGTCCAGGGCAGGCAGGTCAGGCCGCGCATACGAATGCCGTCGAGGAGTGCTGCCTGCACGGCCTCGGTATCGGCAACTTGCCAGGGGCCGTCATCAACAACAATTTCACCGATGCGTTGCTGTCGGCGTGCCTGCACGCAGGCATTGTAGTCATCCCAGTTCACAAATGTATGCGCGGTGATGAGTCCCCCGTGATTTTGCGTAAGTTGTTCACGGTGTACGGCAGCGGCGAGAAAGATTCTTGACTCGCGAGCACCATCGAGGTGGGCAGCCACAATAAATTCGTGCGTGCTGAGGAGGTCCCCCGGGTTGAGTACGGCGCCGCGTCCATTACTCAATAGGTAGCGTGACGTGGTGGTGTCCCGGCGTCGGCCGATGCGATCAGGATAGGCAAAGGCCAGTACCGTTCCGACAAGGGCAATATCCTCCTGTGATTCGTCTTTGGAGACCTGCAACTGTCGTTGCCACTGGGTGCAAGTCTCACGTGCTTGCCTTAACGCAACCTGGTCAATATCAACACCGCGAGCGCGGTCACGCAGGGCTTCAATCCGCAGGCGCAGGTCACTCTCACGGCCACTGCTGCCGCGCAGGATGTCGCGCTCACTCAGAATGGCGGCGATCTCACACGCAAGGGTCCCGGCCCCGATCTCTTTGCCGCATACCATCATATGGGCGAGACGAGGGTGAGCCCCCCACTGGGCCATGGCCTTGCCGTGCGCGGTGACCCGGTTTTGCGCATCGAGTGCACCGAGTTGCTGTAATAAGTCGCGTGCCTGTGCAACATGCGGGGTGGGGGGAGGGTCAAGCCAGCGCAGGGAATTTATATTACTGATGCCCCACTGTGCGAGTTCGAGCACTAGGGGTGTGAGGTCAGCGTCGAGGATCTCGGCGTGGGTGTGCGGTAACAGATGTACGCCGTGAGACCAGAGTCGATAGCAGACACCCTCCTGCGTGCGACCAGCGCGGCCGCTGCGTTGATCGGCGCTGGCCTGCGAAACGGGTAGCGTTACAAGTTGGGTTAAACCCGTATTGGGGTCAAAGCGTGGTGTGCGCATGAGGCCACTGTCGATGACGACGCGAATACCTTCGATCGTCAGGCTGGTCTCGGCGATTGATGTCGCGAGTACGACCTTGCGTTTTCCCTCGGGCGCGGCTTGGATCGCTGCGTCTTGTTCAGTCGGGGTGAGTTGCCCAAACAGTGGTGCGAGGATGACGCCACTGCCAAGTTGCGCCTCCTGTAATGCAGAGTAGACCTGACGGATCTCACTCGCGCCAGGTAGAAACACCAGGACACTGCCGTGCTCTTGCTGCATTGCGGCAATAATGTGGCGCGTAACTTCTTGCAAGAAGGTGCGACGGTCACGTACGAAGTTGGCCTGGACGCCCCGATACCGTATCTCAACCGGGTAACTACGGCCCTCACTGGTGAGTAATGGGGCATTGTCGAGGAGTCTGGATACCGCTGCGCCGTCAAGTGTCGCGGACATGATGATGATGCGCAGGTCATCGCGAAGGCCCTGTTGGGCATCGAGGCACAGGGCCAGGCCGAGGTCGGAATTTAGATTGCGCTCATGAAATTCGTCGAAGATCACCACTCCATACCTTTCAAGAGATGGGTCATCCTGCAACATGCGGGTGAGGATGCCCTCAGTGACGACCTCAATACGGGTGTGCGGACCGATCTGGCTATCTAGTCGTACCCGATAGCCAACCGTCTCACCGATCTTCTCTCTCAGACTCGCAGCCATGAAACGCGCGGCTGCTCGTGCGGCGATACGGCGTGGCTCAAGCATGATAATCTTTTTGCCGGCAAGCCAGTCGGCATGGAGGAGTGCCAGCGGTACCCGCGTGGTTTTGCCCGCGCCAGGTTGCGCCTGCAATATCACCTTAGAGTGTCGCGCCAGGGTCACGCTGAGTTGGGGCAGGAGTTCGTCGATGGGAAAGGTCATGCAGGTGATGTCGTCGCGCGGCGAGGGTGTTAACAAGTATACCCGCTGGAGTACGGCCTTGCCGACAGGGTAGATATTTTTTCTCTGCACTTTTTCCTGTAGTCTGTGC
>JAHEDA010000197.1 GCA_024641445.1 Gammaproteobacteria bacterium | reverse complement strand
CAATGGTGCGAGGCCTGGCGGCCCGCGCCAAGGCAGCGGAGGAGGCCAAGGCAGCGGCAGATGCGGCCAGATTGTTAGAGGCCCCACGTACCCTTAAACCACCGGCGTTTGAGAATGACCTGGATATGGCGAAGAAAATAGCGAAGGATGACCCCAAGGTCGTTGCACAAGTGCTGAAGACCTGGATGATGAATGAGAAGCAGAAAGCAGGCGCATAATGGCTGAAAAGAAGAAAAAGAAACTGACCGGACCCGAGCGGGCGGCCATTTTCTTGACCACGGTAGGTCCTGATGAGGCCTCCGAGATTATGAAACACATGTCTCCCAAAGAGGTGCAGGCAGTGGGTGAGGCAATGGCCTCAATGAGTGGGGTGGACACCGAAACGGTTACGACTATCCTGGCCGAATTTCACGAGACCGTGGAGAACCAGACCTCCTTTGGAGTGGGTAATGAGGACTATCTGCGCAAGGTGCTGACGAATGCGTTAGGTGAGGAGAAGGCAGCCAATCTGTTAGATCGTATCTTGCTTGGGCGTCATTCCAAGGGCCTCGATTCGCTCAAGTGGATGGAGCCACGTGCCGTGGCGGAGATTATTCGCCTGGAACACCCTCAGATTATCGCCATCATCATGTCATATCTAGAGAGCGACCAGGCCGGTGCCGTCATCTCGGCACTACCCGAAAATATGCGCATGGATGTCATGGTCCGCATTGCATCGCTTGATGGTATTCAGCCCAGTGCTATCAATGAACTCGATGAAATGTTGGAGCAACAGTTTTCGGGTAACTCAGAGAATATTCGGTCATCCTCGGTGGGCGGACTCAAGACGGCCGCAAACATCCTCAACTTCGTGGATACTGCACTTGAGATCGAGCTAATGGAGAAGATGCGAGAGCTCGATGAGGAAATGGCCAATGGCATTCAAGACCTGATGTTTGTGTTTGATAATCTGGCGGATATCGATGACCGTGGCATTCAATCACTGTTGCGCGAGGTCTCTTCTGACAACCTGATCACCGCCCTCAAGGGTGCCGATGAAGAGGTCAAGGTCAAAATATTAAAAAATATGTCTCGACGTGCCGCAGACATGTTGCGCGAGGATATGGAGGCCCGCGGCCCCATAAAACTCAGCGATGTGGAGGCGGCGCAACGCGAGATATTGGGCATCGCACGTCGCATGGCGGATGCCGGTGAGATAACCCTGGGCGGCCGTGGTGGCGATGAGTATGTCTAAGCGTGGTCCCTTGAATGCAGATGATTCGGTTGCCTATAAACGTTGGGAGATCCCCTATGTCCAGGCCGACGTACCGGCTGTCGATGTACCTGCACTGCCCACGGTTAAAGAGCTGGAGGCCATTCAAAAGGAGGCCTATGAAGAGGGTTTCAATAAGGGTTACAAGGATGGCAAGGTAGCGGGTTGGGCCGAGGGCAGTAACGAGCTTGAGGCGCAGCTAAAGCAGAGCGAGGCCGAGCTACAGGAAAAGATTCGCCGTTTCGAACACCTCAATAATTTTTATGCACGCCCACTGGCCGAACTGGATGAGCAGATCGTGCACCAACTTGCAGAGTTGGCCTCGATTATTGCCAGACAGATTATTCGTCGTGAGCTTCACGTAGACCCCGGACAGGTTGTAGCCGTCGTGCGTGAGGCGCTGGCCTGTCTGCCCGTAGGCATACGGAGTGCGCGAATACATCTGCACCCGGAAGACGCCACTCTGGTTCGAGAGGCCTTGTCACTACCTCAGGGCGACGATGCAATCTGGTCGGTCGTTGATGACCCAGTGCAGCATCGAGGCGGCTGTCGTATTGAGACAGAACACTCCAAGATTGATGCCTCGGTCGAACAACGTATCAATCGGGTAATTGCGACTTTCCTTGGCGGTGAACGAGAAGAAGATCGACGTGAGTGAAGAGATTCACACTAAAACTCTTACCCAGGAACATCAAGCGTCTTGGGTCAAACAATTGGGCAAGTGGCAGCACCGACTGGATGACCCGCCAGGTTTGATCGTGGAAGGGCGTCTCACTCGTATGGTGGGACTCACGCTAGAGGCTATCGGCTGTTATGCACCGATTGGTGCACGTTGTATTGTGGAGAGCATGAATGAGACACCCATTGAGGCAGAGGTGGTGGGTTTCTCGGGTGATCGTTTATATCTCATGCCTACAGGCGACATGCAAGGCCTGCGCCCTAATGCCCGGGTGATTCCAACCGGTCGGATGTATGCCGCAGCAGTTGGTGATGATTTGCTTGGGCGAGTCGTTGATGGGGCGGGTCATCCACTGGATGGCAAAGGCCCGATTGATACCACAGAACGGCGCTCCTTACTCGGACGCCCACTCAATCCACTTGAACGTCAGCCTATTCATGCCCCGCTCGATGTCGGCGTCCGCAGTATTAACGCCTTGCTTTCAGTTGGCCGCGGTCAACGTATGGGGCTATTTGCGGGCAGTGGCGTGGGCAAGAGCGTTCTGTTGGGCATGATGACACGCTACACCACTGCTGACGTGGTGGTGGTGGGGATGATCGGTGAGCGCGGTCGTGAAGTAAAGGAGTTTATCGACAACATCCTGGGTGAAGAGGGTATGCAACGCGCGGTGGTGGTAGCCGTACCCGCGGACCATCCCCCGGTAATGCGTATGCATGGTGCCTACCTTGCGACGAGTATCGCCGAGTATTTTCGTGATAAGGGATTGCAGGTCTTGCTCTTGATGGACTCGTTGACCCGTTTCGCCCAGGCTCAACGCGAGATTGCGCTGGCGATTGGCGAGCCCCCTGCTACCAAGGGTTATCCACCCTCCGTATTTGCCCGCCTGCCACAGCTGGTTGAGCGTGCCGGTAATGGCAACTCAGGGGGTTCAATAACGGCCTTCTATACCGTGTTGGCCGAGGGTGATGATCAGCAGGACCCGATCGCTGATGCCGCGCGCGCCATTCTCGATGGTCACATTGTGCTCTCGCGCAACCTGGCCGAGGCGGGGCATTACCCGGCGATAGATGTAGAGGCCTCCATTAGCCGCGCCATGACGAGTATCGTGGATGCTGAGCATTTACAACTGGCGCAGCAATTCAAGCGGGTATATTCGTTGTATCAACAGAACAGTGATTTGATCAATGTGGGCGCCTACACTAAGGGTAGCGATCGCCGAATCGATGATGCGATAAACATGCATCCACGCCTGATGGATTTTCTCCAGCAGGGGATGTATCACCCAATGTCCTGGCAGGACAGCTTGCATGACCTTGATGCCCTGCTGAAGACCAGTGGTGGAGAGCTTCAGTCTAGTGGTGGTAACCAGGCAGGGCAGGTATTACTTTAATTAACCAAGTGATGGGCCGATGGTTTTAGCATGAAAAAGTCAGATCGTTTTAAGCCTATCCATCGCGTGGTCGCCAACCGTGAGCAAGCGGCGGCCCAGGCACTGGCACAGTCACAGCAACGCCTGCAAGATAGTCTGTCTCGGCAGGAGATGTTGACCACCTATCGGCAGGACTATCTACAACTCTTCCACCAGGCTGCCCAACAAAGTATGAGTGGCTCACAGCTCGCCTCTTATCAGGCCTTTATCAATCAACTGGATTCCGCAATCGGCCAGGAGGGGCAGCAACGCGAACAGATACAGCGTGAGTGTGAGGCGCGCAAACGCCACTGGCTGCTCCGTCATCAGAAAACCCAGGTGATGGAAAAGGCGATTGACCGTTTTCGTGTCACGGAGCAGAAACAGGAAGACCGCCGCGAACAACGCCAAACGGACGATCAGGCGCTACGCCCAAAGCGCGAGGACTGATCGCAAAAAAAATCTGGCATAGGCATTGCAGATACGCTGTTAACGTAATAACAGTAATGCTGCGAGGCCAATACAATGTCAGCCGAAGTCTCTTTCCTGCCGGTAACCCCAGGGCAAGCCAGTAGTGCTAATGGAATCACTCCCGATGCAGGGCCCGGCAGCACCGATGACCCGTTTTCGAGCCTTTTGGCTCAGGCACTTGGGCAAAATTCATCTGATGGCACTGACCAGGACCTTGGTCAGTTGCTTCAGTTTCTAAGTAGTCAATCCGACGGTCAACTGGCACCACAAATTTCTACACAGTCAGCGGGGCAGGCTGGAACGGAAAATATCTTCCTGTTTTCTGGCAACATGTTGCCGCTGGGAAAATTGTCAAAGTCGGAAGAAGCTGGTGATGCCAGTGATCAGACATCACAGGGTGAGGTCGCGGGCTTGCCGATGCTCTTCACGCTGCAATTACCCCCCGGCTCCCAGCTCGCCGTGGATACCAATGCTGACCAAGCAACTGCAACGTTACCGGCTACGGCAATGCAATGGCAGGGTATGGTTGCCTATGGCGATTCAGAACACCCTGCGGTGACACAGTATTTTATCTCCAACAAAGACCCTCACGACTCTGACCTGAAACCCCTGGCCTTCCTGCCCGTGCAGGATGGCGACCATGCGGCGTCACCGCAATCGCTTGATGCGAAGGCGCCCCATCTGACCTCGCTAATGATGGAGCCGGCGAATTTCGTTGATGCCCAGGGCAAGCCAATTTTGTTCAATGCGATGCCGCATCTCGGGACCCAGGCAAACCAGTTTATGTTAGCCCTGCAAGGACAAGTCGATATGCCCGAGGCGAATGTGGCGCAACACGCGGGCAGCACCTCCGACCCTCAGAACCCTATCGGCGTCAGCCTGGTGTATACCCAGCAGAGTAATAGTTCCTCGCATGCTCAATTACCGCCGATGGGGATCACACCGGAACAACCTACATGGGGTGAGGCCTTGGGTAATCGGGTGAACTGGCTGGTGAATCATAACTTCCAGCAGGCGGACATCCGACTCGATCCCCCTGATTTGGGTAGCCTCGATGTCCGCATTCGGGTGACGGGACAGGATCAGATCGCCAATATCACCTTCAGTAGCCCCCATGCCCAGGTCCGCGATGCGGTGGAGCATGCCTTGCCAAGATTGCGTGAGATGTTTGCTGATGCTGGTCTAAGCCTTGGTGATGTCAATGTATCGCAGCAATCCATGGGCGATAACCGACATCCCTCCCAACAAATGGCTGGTGAATTTAACCAAGGTAACGCCCGAGGCCGTACCTCTCAAGGGGGGGGGGGGG
>JAHEDA010000012.1 GCA_024641445.1 Gammaproteobacteria bacterium | reverse complement strand
CCCGTTTTGGGGTGTACACCCCATTTTCTTACCACTTCCGGTACCGTCAACCACCCATCTCGGAGTAAAATGCGGGTCTTTTCACGCGGGTAACCGCGCACGATTGCCGAGGGTTTATGGATCCGCAAGAAGTTAAACATCTGATAGAGGCCGGTCTGCCGGGCTGTGAGGTCAGGGTTAAGGGTGATGGTAGTCACTTTGATGCCATCGTCATCGGAGACATCTTTGAGGGTAAGACCATGGTGGCTCAACAGAGGATGGTGTATGCCACCGTGAATGAGCACATTGCCAATGGTCAGTTGCACGCGCTCTCGATCAAGACCTATACCCCGGCACAGTGGCAGACGGCGAGCAAGCTACAGATTTCTTGAACGATTTACTAATCAATTCACTCTACCGGTGCGAGCCGGTGATAGCAGCAGGGCATAACACCAATGGATAAACTTTTGATAACCGGTGGCGTAGTGCTCTCGGGGGAGGTACGGATCTCGGGTGCCAAGAATGCCGCCCTGCCGATTCTGGCAGCAAGCTTGCTCTCGGATGAGCCCCTGACGATCTGTAATGTCCCGCACCTGCGTGACATCACCACCACCATCGAGTTGCTCGGGCGCATGGGTGTTGACATCGTCATTGATGAGAAGCTCAATGTCGAGATCGACCCGACCAAGATCAACCAGTTTGTTGCACCGTATGATCTGGTGAAGACCATGCGCGCCTCGATTCTGGTGCTGGGTCCACTGGTTGCGCGCTACGGCAAGGCCGAGGTCTCACTACCCGGTGGCTGTGCCATTGGCTCGCGCCCGGTGAATCTACATATTCATGGCCTGGAGGCTATGGGCGCCAAAATCACGGTGGAGAATGGCTATATCAAGGCCACCGCCAAGCGTCTGCACGGCGCCAAGCTGGTTATGGACATCGTGACCGTGACGGGTACCGAGAACCTGATGATGGCGGCGACACTTGCCGATGGTGTGACCGTGATCGAGAACGCCGCGCGTGAGCCCGAGGTTATCGATCTTGCCATGTGTCTGAATCAGATGGGGGCGAAGATTCGTGGCGCCGGTACGGATACCATCACCATCGAAGGTGTAGAGCGTCTGCACGGCACGACCTATAGCGTCCTGCCGGATCGGATTGAGACCGGCACCTACCTGGTGGCTGCGGCGATCACCGGTGGTAAGGTAAAAGTTAAGGATACCAACCCCAATCAGCTGGATGCGGTGCTGGCAAAGCTGCGTGAGGCCGGCGCCAAGATCGAGTGTGACGAGACCAGTATAACGCTCGACATGGGGGGTAAACGGCCCAAGGCAGTGGACGTGACCACGGCACCCTATCCGGCCTTCCCTACCGATATGCAAGCACAATTCTCCGCACTCAATGCGATCGCCGACGGTTCGTCCGTGATCAGTGAGACGATCTTTGAGAACCGATTTATGCACGTCCAGGAACTCGAACGCATGGGGGCAAATATTCGCCTGCAGGGGAATACGGCGATCACCAACGGGGTGAAACAGCTCACCGCTGCGCCGGTGATGGCCACCGACCTGCGTGCCTCGGCCAGCCTGGTATTGGCCGGTCTGGTGGCGAAGGGCGATACCATTGTGGACCGCATCTATCACATTGATCGTGGCTACCAGAATATCGAAGAGAAGCTGCAACAACTGGGTGCGCGTATCCGCCGTATTGCCGATTAAATTCACGACATGGTTGAACGGAAATGAACAGTACACTGACCATCGCACTCTCCAAGGGCCGCATCTATAAGGAAACCCTGCCACTGCTGGCAAAGGCGGGCATTGTTCCGGTGGATGACCCGGAGACCAGCCGCAAGCTGATCCTGGATACCAATCTGGCACATGTGAAGTTGGTGGTGATCCGCGCCACCGATGTACCGACCTTTGTGCAATACGGGGCGGCGGATGTCGGAGTGGCCGGTAAAGATGTTTTGCTCGAACATGGCGGTGATGGTCTGTACGAACCCGTTGATCTTCAGATTGCCAAATGCCGCCTGATGGTGGCGGGTCGTAAAGACGAGCAGGCCAAGCCGGGTCGTCAGCGTGTCGCTACTAAATATGTCAACTCGACGCGGGAATACTATGCGGCCAAAGGTACCCAGGTTGAGATCATCAAACTCTACGGTTCCATGGAGTTGGCGCCTTTAGTGGGGCTGGCCGACGTGATCGTGGATCTAGTCGATACGGGTAACACCCTCAAGGCCAATGGCCTGGAGCCACTGGAACACATTGCAGATATCAGTTCGCGCCTGATTGTTAATAAGGCCTCCATGAAGATGAAACATGCCATGGTGCAACAGTTCGTGGATCAGATCGCATCCGCAGTGAATCAGTAGGCAAGACGGTAGACCCTATGACGAATATCAAGCGACTCTCGACGACACAGACAGACTTCTGGTCGCAGATGTCCACGCTCCTGGCCTGGGAAGGTGTCTCTGACGACAAGGTAGTGAATGTCGTGCGTGAGGTGCTTCAGGCCGTGCGCCGGCGTGGTGATGCGGCGGTGGTGGAGTATTCCAACCGTTTCGATCGCCTCAACGCAGGCAACATGGCTGACCTCACACTGGAACAGTCGGACCTGCACACGGCGCTGCACAAGATCGGCAAGGCCGAGCGTCAGGCGCTGGAACTGGCCGCCGAGCGTCTGCGTGCCTATCATAAACATCAGAAGATGGAATCATGGTCGTATACCGAGGCCGATGGCACCGTGCTGGGTCAGCAGGTTATGCCACTGGATCGCGTAGGTGTTTATGTCCCTGGTGGCAAGGCCGCCTATCCCTCGTCAGTGTTGATGAATGTTATTCCTGCGCACGTGGCGGGCGTGGCCGAGATCATTATGGTGGTCCCAACCCCCGATGGGGTGGTGAATGACCTGGTGCTCGCGGCTGCGGCGATCGGTGGTGTGACCAGGGTCTTTACCGTTGGTGGTGCACAGGCGGTGGCCGCACTGGCCTATGGTACCGAGACGATTCCTCAAGTCGATAAAGTCGTTGGCCCAGGTAATATCTATGTCGCGACGGCGAAGTCGATGGTGTTTGGTCACGTCGGCATCGATATGATTGCTGGTCCCTCCGAGATCCTGGTGGTGTGTGACGGTCAGACTGATCCAGACTGGATTGCCATGGACCTGTTTTCCCAGGCCGAACACGATGAAGATGCGCAGTCGATCCTGGTCTCACCAGATGCCGTCTTTCTCGATCAGGTCGCCGCGAGTATCGATAAGCTGTTACCAACTATGGAACGGCAAGAAATCATTCGCACCTCACTACAAAATCGTGCGGCATTGATACAGGTTAAGAATATGGATGAGGCGATCGAAGTCGCCAATTTCATAGCACCTGAGCACCTGGAACTCTCTGTGGCTGAACCGGACAAAGTGGCCCCACGTATTCGTCACGCCGGTGCCATCTTCATGGGGCGTTACACTGCCGAGGCGGTGGGTGACTACTGTGCCGGGCCCAATCACGTATTGCCGACCTCACGGACTGCGCGCTTCAGCTCGCCGCTCGGTGTCTATGACTTTCAGAAACGTTCCAGCCTCATTATGTGTTCGGCCGAGGGCGCCTCCGAGCTGGGTAAGATTGCCTCGGTGCTGGCGCGGGGTGAGGGCCTGACGGCGCATGCGCGCTCGGCCGAATTTCGCATCAAGCCCTGATGGAGTTGTAAGAGCTCCCATGTCAAACGACCTCGTCAACAAGTGGGTGCGTCGCGAGATCCGTGCACTCTCGGCCTACCACGTGCCGCCCGCCGCAGGCTACGTCAAGCTTGACGCCATGGAGAATCCCTATCACTGGCCTGATGTAATGGTGAGTGAATGGCAGTCATTACTCGCCACTGCGGAACTCAATCGCTATCCCGACCCGGCCGCGACCGATCTGACAACAACACTCCGCAATGCCATGCAGGTGCCCGTCGATGCGAAGGTGATCCTGGGTAACGGTTCAGACGAACTGATCCAGATGATCCTGATGGCGGTGTCCGGAAACGATCGCGTGGTCCTCGCGCCCGAGCCCAGCTTTGTCATGTACAAGATGATCGCCAGCTTTCTCGGCATGTCCTATCGAGGCGTTGCACTGTGCGACGATTTTTCTCTAAATGAGTCGGCGATGCTCGCGGTGATCCGAGAGACACAGCCCGCCGTAATCTTTCTCGCCTATCCCAACAATCCCACCGGCAACCTGTTCGAGAAGCAGGCCGTGATCAATATCATCAAGGCGGCACCGGGCTTAGTGGTGGTGGATGAGGCCTATCACGCCTTTGCGGGTGATAGTTTTATGTCACAGGTCATGCAGTATCCCAACTTGGTGGTGATGCGGACCGTATCCAAGATGGGCTTGGCCGGTCTGCGGTTAGGCATGTTGGCGGGCAATCACGACTGGCTTGATGAGTTCGACAAGGTGCGCCTGCCGTATAACATCAATGTGCTGACACAGCTCAGCGCACGCTTCGCCTTGCAGCACCGTGAGGTGTTGAAGCAACAGACACAGCAGATCTGCCAGGACCGCGAGGTGCTGCTGGCGGGTTTGCAGGCGGTGCCCGGATTAACTGTCTATCCGAGCCGGGCGAATTTCATTCTGTTTAAAACGCCAACTGGAAGAGCCGACGTGATCTTCGAAGGGCTTAAACAACGCAAGGTACTGATTAAGAATCTCAATAAATCGGGTGGCAGTCTGCGTGACTGTCTGCGCGTTACCGTGGGGGCGGCGGACGAGAATCAGCAGTTTCTTACTGCACTGGTGCAGACGCTTGCGAGCCTCTAGGGCGAGGAGCGTATGAGACGCAATTTCTTCCTGCAGGGGCTGCGTGAGGTTTTTATCCGCCCGGCGGACCATCTGGCGCCGGTAGATGGGCTACGCGCTATCGCCATTCTCTACGTCATCCTCTTTCACAGCTTCCTCTTCATGCAGGATGTGTTTGTCGATAAGAAGTTGTTTATCGATTTTATGCACGCCTTCCCCACCTGGCTGGTGTGGGTGTGGCAAGGCGACAAGGGTGTCGATATCTTCTTTGTCCTCAGTGGATTCCTGATCAGCGGTTTTTTGTTGCGGGACCAGCGCGATCACGGGAGTATGGACTTTCGAAAATTTTACCAGCGGCGTCTCACGCGTATCCTGCCGCTGTATTTTTTTGCCCTGTTTATTTACGCACTCCCCGGGGGCGGTAACGTAAATTACATCTGGGCAAATCTATTTTTTGTAAATAATTTCCTACCCACGACGAAAATATTTATACCCTGGAGCTGGTCACTTACGGTTGAGGTGCAGTTCTATCTCGTGATTCCCTTCGTATTGTGGCTATTGTTGAAGTGGAGCAGGCCGATGGTCGGTTTGTTTATGGTGCTGTTGTTCATGGTACTGGTACGGGTTTTGGTTACCGTCAATGAGCCAATACTTTTCACTAATGCCTTTGCCGATAATTTTTTATTTGGGGCTCAGCCCGGTGGTTTTCGTTATGCCGAGGCACTGTATGTGAACCTCTATACTCGGGTTGCTCCATTGCTGTTGGGATGTGTGGCAGGTTATTTGCATTCCTTGCATCGTGAGGCTGTATGTCAGTGGTTTTTGCATAATGTCCTTATTAGTAACCTCGTATGGATAATTCTGTTCAGCATGACAATCGCCATGTTGTTCCACCCGACGACCTATGTCCCTTCGTCAGACCCGCGTTTCAGCGTCGAGATAAATCTGATATATATCGCACTTGGGCGCAATCTGTTTGCGCTGACCGTGATGCTGAGTATGCTCCTTGCACTATATGGTCGTGGCATCGGCGGTGGGCTTCGCGTCATACTCTCACTCCGCCTATGGTTCCCGATTGCCCAGACCTCCTATTCGATCTATCTTTTCCACGTACCTTTTTTGGCCCTGGCCTTTTTGCTCTACATGGGCGCAGACAAGATCGATGGAATAAGCGTGTTCCAGATACTTACGATTGCGGCGACGGGTACCGGTTTTGCCTTTCTCTTCGGGATGTTGACCTATGCCTTGGTAGAACGTCCCTCGAATCGACTCTTGCACCGACGTAAAACAGGACCCGTTACCCATGCTTGAGCAGGAACGCTTTCGCAGTCCAAGACCGACCCTACGACAGTATCCGTTGTACAAATTCTTCTCGGGTTGGTTCTTCTTTGTCCTGGCGACGCTCATGAGTTGGATCCCCATGCGCCTGAGTTGGTTGTTGGGGCTTGTGCTGGGGACCCTGACATCCTGGTTCTATCGCACCACCACGATTCCAACCAATCTACGCCTGTGTTTCCCAACGCTGAGCCCCACGCAACGTGCGCGTCTGCGTAGACAATACTTCCGTCGCTTGGGCCAGAGTTTTATCAATCTGGGGTTGGCCTGGCAGGGTTCGGCGCAGCAACTGCGCCGCCACGTTAAACTTGTGGGGGCAGAGCATGTGCAGCATGCACTCGATGAGGGTAAAGGGGTGATCATCCTCGCACCGCATGTGCCGGGACTGGAATTGGGCTTTAAGCGTATCTCGATCGAGTGGCCAGCGATTTGTATGTATCGTAAACCGCGTGACCCACTGGCCCATGAGGTGAGCCGTTACTTTCGTACCAGCCTGGGTGGGATGTGTCTGGAGCGTTATGAGAGCATGAAGCCTCTAATCCAATTTATTCGTCAGGGTACGTTGTTTTATTATCTCCCGGACCAGGACCCTGACCACCCGGGTAAGGATTACGTCTTCGCCCCGTTTTTTGGTGTCCCCACCGCCACCTTCACCGCGATGAGTCGGTTGGCCAAATTGGGTAATGCAGTGGTGATCCCCTGTTTCACCTATCAGCGAGCATGTGGTGCGGGCTATGAATTGCGGTTCAAACCGGCACTGGAACACTATCCCAGTGGTGATGAGATAGCCGATGCCACACTGATGAATAAGGCGATTGAGGACGGGGTAAGGGAAATGCCGGATCAATACTTCTGGTCTTATCGCCGCTTCAAGACGCGGCCGAATGATGAGTCGTCACCTTATTAAGTTCATAGCTAAGGCTAAAGCCTCTACGGTTGAGTGAGCCTGCGTAGAAACTCCATGTATTCCTTTTCATGCCAGTCACGCCCACCTAATGCCTGATAGCGCACCTGACCCTGCGGGTCTACCAGAAAAGTTGCGGGAAGTCCGCGTGGTTTCCACGCCTCGGTGACGAGGCCATCACGATCCATATAGGGATGAAGTGCTGGGGCGGTTGAGCTTAGAAAACTAAAGACTGTGTCCTCATCCTCAGCGGTGTTGATAACCACGAGGCGTAGCCCCTCGGACTGCATCTCTTGCCACATGGCCTGAAGCGTGGGCAGTTCACGCCGACATGGCCCGCACCAACTCGCCCAGAAATGTACAAAGACCCAGTGGCCTCTATCCTGCTTCAGATTGTACGCATGACCATCGAGGTCTGTGAGTGAGAGGGCAGGTGCGGGTTGTGGTGTTAGGGTCAGTACGCCTGGTGAGGGCACAATGTCCGCCCTTACATTCACTGCAAATGAAAGTAGCAGGATGATGGGTAAATAAACTCGTTTCATGGGTCTACCCCGCATTGCAGGTTATCAAAACGCACGACGATGGGCGTGCCCTGTTTGTTTGCACCCGTCACGAAGGTGGCAACGAGTGAAAAGGGTTTGGCCTGGCGTGGCAGAATGAGGTTGCCACCTTCACCCTCCTGTGGGTGAAGATCGAGTTGTCTGGGGATGAGGGTCCAGCGAAAGGTGGAGCGATGCGGCTGCGGAATATTGAGTGAGGCCCAACGCGTTTGCCAGTAAGTACGATCCAGTCGCTGCAACAGTCTATCGCTTGTATTGAATTGCCATTGCGTCAGATCCAGCCAGAGTATATCTTGACTCTTGTTATGGATGATGACATTGACAAAGCATTGCTGGCGGATGATATCGATCATCGGTTTGCTAAAGCCACGTCCCTCATAGAAGGCCGCGATCTGTTGTGGGCGCGGGAATCCCAATAGTAGATGCAGGGCCTCCGAGTTGTACACCGTCTCGGCCCTGACATCTTTTGCAATGTAGAACAGGGCGATCGGCAAACCAAGCAGGAGCATTATACCAAGGCGCATATTGTACATGAGGGCCTTACGGTGACTCTTGCTGATTCGGGCGCTGACCGATGGTGGCGTCACGGCTGAAGGCTTTACCATTGCGCAGTCCCTTGAGTTTAATCTCGGCGCCTGGGCGTAGTCGGCTAATCTGTAGGAGTGCCTCGTTCACATTGGCAATGAGATTCCCGTTGATGTGGGTAAGAATATCGCCGCGGTCCAGTCCGGCCTTATCGGCAGGACCCTCTCGCACAATATTGGTGACAACGACCCCATGCGCAGATTTCAGGTCAAAGCCCTCGGCGAGTTCCGGGGTGATGTCCTGGATCGCAATGCCGAGCCAACCACGTACCACCTTGCCATACTGAATGATTTGGGTCATGACGTCCTTGACCAGACTTACGGGGATG
This sequence comes from Gammaproteobacteria bacterium, assembly GCA_024641445.1. Classification (GTDB taxonomy): domain Bacteria; phylum Pseudomonadota; class Gammaproteobacteria; order UBA6429; family Thiohalophilaceae; genus JAHEDA01. Next base: position 11,347 of record JAHEDA010000012.1, on the reverse strand, counting down.
GCAAAGCCAATTCCCTGTGAGCCCCCACTCTTGGAAAAGATCGCGGTGTTGATCCCAATGAGTTCCCCATAGGCATTTACCAGCGCGCCCCCCGAGTTGCCGGGATTGATCGCCGCATCGGTCTGGATGAAGTTCTCGAACACACTGAGCCCGAGCATGCTGCGGTCGGTTGCGCTGACAATGCCCGAGGTGACGGTCTGTCCTACACCAAAGGGGTTGCCGATGGCGAGCACCACATCGCCCACGCGCAGTTGCTCTGATTTACCGAGGGTGATGGCGGGTAGCCCCTCCAGGTCTATCTTCAAGACTGCGAGGTCGGTGTCGGGGTCGGCACCGATGAGGTGAGCGCTGGTCGTACGTCCATCGTGCAGCGCAACCTCGATCTCATCGGCCATATCGATGACATGATTGTTCGTGACGACAAAGCCCTGTTTGCTAATCAATACCCCCGAGCCCAGGCTGGTCTCGGTGCGCTGTCGTTGAGTGGTGTTTCCCTCACCAAAGAACTTGCGAAAGAAGGGGTCCTCCAGCATGGGGTTACGTTCGGTAATGACCTTCTTGGTGTAGACATTAACCACGGCGGGTGCAGCCTCATCGACGGCATCCGCATAGGAGACCGGTCCATTGTCGCTCGTTGTTACCTGACGCGAGGTCTCCTTCAAGTCCAGCTTGGAGGCGGTATTGTGTTGCAGGGCAGGGTAGAGGTAGAGGATCACAAATGCGGCGGCGAGGCCGATGGTGACAAATTTACCGATAAATAACAGGGGTCTGGGTATAGGCATGGTCTGTACAAATTCGTATACACTCGGGTTCGCGATCTTAACCGAAAGAGATATCCAGCGCATGGTGTTACTGCCCGATCTCGTCGCCTATAACGATAGCCTATTGGAATGCGGACGTTTTCACGACTACTGCCCCAATGGCCTCCAGGTTGAGGGGGACCCAGAGGTGAAAATACTGGTGAGTGGCGTCACCGCCAGCCTGGCGCTGATCGAGGCGGCTCATGATCGGGGGGCCGATGCCGTGTTGGTACATCACGGTTATTTCTGGAAGGGGGAGGATAGCCGGATCACGGGCATGAAACAGCGGCGCATCCGGGCCTTGTTAACGGCCGGGGTGAGCCTGTTGGCCTATCATCTCCCCCTCGATGCCCACCCAATATATGGTAACAACGTTCAGTTGGCCCAACGTCTGGGTCTGTCGTGTGAGGGGCATTTCAGTGGCCAGGGTGAGACCGCGCTGGGGCTGTATGGGCGTTTGTCCAAGCCCGAGTCGGCAGAGGCCTTTTGCGCGCGTATCGCCAAGGCCCTGGGGCGTGAACCCAAACATATCTCGGGCGATGACAAACGAACCATCCAACGGGTTGCATGGTGCACAGGTGCCGCCCAAGGGTATTTCGAGGCAGCAACCCGTCTGGGGGTGGATGCGTACATCAGTGGCGAGATATCTGAACCAACAATCCATATCGCAAGAGAGTATGGTGTGCATTACTTTGCGGCAGGTCACCATGCGACGGAGCGTTACGGGGTGCAGGCATTGGGTGAACACCTGGCCGACCGATTTGACTTGCAGCACCACTATATTGAGATCGAAAATCCAGTGTAAGTAATTGAGTTGCTTTGGCTTTTCAAGGTTTAACTTGAACCTGTAGGGGAAATACGCGACACTATGCCGCCGTTTGCGCCAGCCCCCTGCAAGGTTTCGTGACACGCTGGTCAGATATGTCTCCAGAGACAAGGCTTTATGTACCAACGTCGGTACTCGGCGGTGGTGAAAACAGTTTCTTAATTTCTCGATTCGGGGAGAACAGCGAATGAGTACTGATGGTGTTGATACCAGCCGTCGCCGCTTCCTCACTGCCGCGACGACCGTCGTCGGAGCAGCGGGGACAGTCGGTGCGGTCATTCCTTTTGTGTTATCCATGAACCCCAGTGCACGGGCCTTGGCGGCCGGTGCCCCGGTAGAAGTGGATATCAGCAAGCTGGAGCCAGGGCAACGGATTACCGCCGAGTGGCAGGGTAAGCCGGTGTGGGTGATGCGTCGTACCAAAGAAAATATGCAGGACCTGGCCGGTCTGGACTCGCGTCTGGGTGATCCGGCCTCAGAGGTAGATCATCAACCCGCTTATGCAACCAATCCTGAGCGGGCCCGCAAGGCCCACCCCGAGATCGCCGTGCTGATTGGTATCTGTACGCACCTTGGTTGTTCTCCGACCTTTCGTCCGGACTTGGCACCCGCCGACCTGGGACCTGACTGGAAGGGTGGTTACTTCTGCCCCTGCCACGGTTCGAAATTTGACCTCGCGGGACGTGTCTTCAAGGGCTCGCCTGCGCCGACCAATCTGATAGTACCGCCTTATTACTTTGTGAAGGACACGGTCATTATGGTTGGTGAAGACGGAGGAGTCGCGTAATGAAAATGTTACAGGCGTTGCTAGAATGGGTCGATGCGCGTTTCCCGCTGACCAAGATGTGGAAGGAACACCTTTCCGAATACTACGCACCGAAGAATTTTAACTTCTGGTATTACTTCGGTTCCTTGGCGCTACTGGTTCTGGTCATCCAGATCGTGACCGGCATCGTTCTCACCATGAGTTACAAGCCGGACGCCACGCTGGCCTTCGCCTCGGTTGAATACATCATGCGTGATGTGAACTGGGGTTGGTTCATTCGTTACATGCACTCTACCGGGGCCTCGGCCTTTTTCCTGGTAGTCTATTTACACATGTATCGCGGTATGATGTATGGCTCCTACAAGAAGCCACGTGAACTGCTATGGATCTTTGGCGTGTTGATCTACCTGGCGCTGATGGCCGAGGCCTTCTTCGGTTACCTGCTGCCCTGGGGCCAAATGTCGTACTGGGGTGCACAGGTCATCGTCAATCTATTCTCGGCGGTGCCGTTCATCGGTGAAAAACTGTCGATATGGATCCGTGGTGACTTTGTCATTAGTGACGCCACCCTCAATCGTTTCTTTGCCTTCCACGTCATTGCCCTGCCATTCGTACTTGCTGGCCTGGTGGTAGCGCACATCCTGGCACTACACGAAGTGGGTTCCAGTAACCCGGATGGTATCGAGATCAAGAAGCACAAGGATGCCAACGGTATACCGCTCGATGGTATCCCCTTCCATCCCTATTACACCGTCAAGGATATCGTTGGTGTGGTGGTGTTCCTCGCCTTCTTCTTCGCGGTGGTGTTCTTTGCGCCAGAGATGGGGGGCTACTTCATCGAGCACCCCAACTTTGAAGCGGCTAACCCGTTGAAGACACCTGAGCATATCGCGCCGGTGTGGTACTTCACCCCGTTCTATGCCATGTTGCGTGCGGTACCGCCGATGTTTAACTCTCAGTTCCCAGGCGTTATCGTCATGGGTGCGGCGATCGTAGTGCTGTTCTTCCTGCCCTGGATTGATCGTAGCCCGGTGAAGTCCATCCGTTATCGCGGTCTGTGCTTCAAGCTGGCGCTGTGGATATTCGTGATCAGCTTCATTGTCCTCGGTTATTTGGGTACACAGCCCACAACAGACATGAAAAAATTGCTGGCACAGATCTTCACCACGGTTTACTTCCTGTACTTTGTAGCCTTGTGGATTATCCCCAAGTTTGAAAAGACCAAGCCAGTTCCGGAAAGGGTGACATTCAAATGAAAAAGATAATTACTGTTTGCGTACTGCTGCTGGCACCACTGACCGTTTTGGCAAGTGGTGATGGCATGCACAATCTGTCTGCTGAGATTGACCTGAACAACAAGGCCTCGCTACAGCGTGGTGCCAAGATGTTCGTCAACTATTGCCTGAGCTGTCACTCAGCGGCGGCGATGCGTTACAATCGTTTGAGTAGCGACCTTGGTCTCACACCGTCACAGGTGGAGAAGAACCTGATCTTTACCGCGGACTTTTCCAAGGAAGACTTGGGTGAGCCAACCAAGATCGGTTCGCAGATGAAGGTGGCTCTGCGCCCTGGCGACGCCAAGACCATGTTTGGTACTGCCGTTCCTGACCTGAGTGTGGTGAGCCGTGCCCGCGGTGCCGACTGGCTTTACACCTACCTCATGACCTTCTACCTGGATGACTCACGCCCGAGTGGTGTGAACAACCAGCGTTTCCCCAATGTGGGGATGCCTCACGTGCTGTGGGAACTGGAAGGGCTGAAGAAGCCTGTATACGAGACCCATCAGATCGAGGGGCACGATCACAAGGTCATCGTTGGCTTTGAGACGGTAGTCCCCGGCAAGCTTAGCAAGGTAGAGTACGCCGATGCCGTACGTGACCTGGTCAATTATATGGCCTACATGGGAGAGCCCGCCCAATTGGTCCGTTATAGTGTTGGCCTCGGCGTGATGTTCTTCCTCTTTATCCTCTTCATTGTGGCCTATGCATTGAAGAAGGAATACTGGAAGGACATACATTAGTGATTACAGTTCGATCTGATGGCTAGCATTACGGCCTAACAGGTCATCTGACTCCAGGGGGGTGTTTCGGCACCCCCTTTCTCTTCGGCAGGTAAGCCGCTCTTAATCTTAAGGTGAATTCCATGGTACAACTGGCAAATCGACGTCTGGCGATGACACTGTTCTCGGATGACACCAGCCCGTACTGTCACATGGTGCGTATCGTGTTGGCGGAGAAGGGCATCAGTTTTGACCTTGAACACGTGGACCCCAGTGATACGCCCGAGGATCTCAAGGACCTGAATCCCTATAACGAGGTTCCTACCCTTATTGATCGTGAACTGGTGTTGTATCACCCCTATGTGATCATGGAGTACCTGGATGAGCGTTTCCCGCATCCCCCCTTGATGCCGGTTGACCCCGTGCAACGTGGACACACGCGTTTAATGATGCAACGCATCATGCGTGACTGGTATAGCCTGGTAAACAAGATCGTCAAGGGTGGTAAAGAGGCTGATGTTGCGCGTAAGGAGTTACGCGACAGTCTGGTCAGTATTTCACCCCTGTTTGATCAGAAGGCCTTTTTCCTGAGTGAAGAGTTCTCCATGATGGACTGTTCATTAATCCCGTTGTTATGGCGCTTGCCTGGCTATGGCATCGAGATCCCGAGCTCTGCCAAGGGACTGACCAAATATATTCGGAAGATGTTCACGCGTCCGTCATTCAAGGCCAGCATGAGCGAGGCGGAAAAGGATATGGAGCAGGCTTGAGCCTGGCCCGTAAAAGGGGTTAGATTTGTCTCATGGCCATGAACTCCAGTCAGCCTTATCTGTTGCGAGCAATCTATGAGTGGATTGTTGATAATGCCATGACGCCATACGTGCTGGTGGATGCAAAGAACGATGCGGTGCAGGTGCCACAGCAGTATGTGGAAAACGGCAAGATTGTCTTGAATATCGCCCCGCGCGCCGTCAATGAGCTGGACTTGGGGAACGAGCACGTCTTGTTCAATGCCCGCTTCTCGGGGCAGCCGATGAATGTTAGTTTCCCCATCAGCTCGGTATTGGCTATTTATGCCAAGGAGAATGGTCAGGGCATGGTCTTCAATGAGAAGAGTGACGACGAGCCGACCCCGCCGGAGTCGAGTCCACCCGATAAACCGAACAAGCCCAAGCTGAAGCTCGTAAAGTAGAGGATTTAAATCTGCCTTGCCGGACGTGGGCTAATAGAGCTTGCCTGGGTTGAGTATCCCATTGGGGTCAAACTCGTGTTTAATCCTCCGCATGAGGTCCAGTGTGACCGGGTCAATCTCTCGATTGACATAATCCTGTTTCACCAATCCGATACCGTGCTCACCCGAGAGGGTGCCGTGATTTTTCAGGACCAACTCAAACACCTGATCCAGGCAATGGTAGGCATTGGTATTTTGTTTGGTGTCAGCTGCATCAAAAAGGAGATTGACGTGGATGTTACCGTTGCCGGCATGACCGAAGTTGACGATCGTAATTCCAAATCGTGTTGCCAGTTCTTCTAATCCACGTATCAGTGTGGGGATACGCGAGACGGGAACGACTACGTCCTCGTTGATCTTTTTTGGCGCGACATTGCGTAAAGCAGGTGAGAGCGACTTGCGTGTCTGCCACAGGGCCTTGCTCTCACCCTCGCTTGATGCGGTAGAAAGTGCTATGAGTCCAGCGCCTTGCGCGGCACTGGCCACAGCCCTGGTATCGTGTTCGATTGCCTCAAGCGAGCCATCCACCTCGATCATCAACATCGCCCCTGCGTTTTCAGGGAGTTCAGCCGTGGAGTAGCGGCGGATCATCTCAATGGCCTGACCATCAATGAATTCGAGGGCGCACGGTGTGGCGGGTTGCGCCATGATGCGTGAGACGGCCTCGGCGGCGGATTCGATGTCACGATATATCGCACGCAGGGTACGCTTGGCCTCCGGAGTGGGTGTGAGTTTCAGTGTGGCTTCGGTAATAATGGCAAGGCTGCCTTCGGAGCCGATTAACAGGCGGGTTAAATCATAGCCGACTACACCCTTGCTGGTATAAACACCAGTACGGATCTCTTTACCATCACCGGTAACGGCACGTAGCCCCAGTACATTTTCTCGGGGTGTACCATATTTTACCGCACGCGGACCGGCGGAGTTGTAGGCAAGATTGCCTCCGACGGTACAATATGCGGCACTGGTAGGGTCGGGGGCCCAGAAAAAACCATCGCTTGCTACAGCATCCTGAACACCCTGGTTTGTAACTCCAGCCTCCACAACCACATAGCGATCCGCAGGACTGGAAATGAGGATCCGATTCATTTGCTCGGTCGAGAGTACCACTCCACCCTTAACGGGTACGGTGGCGCCAGTGGTACCCGTGCCGCGGCCTCTTGGCGTGAGGGGCATCGCATATTTATTGCAGAGATTAACAGTGGCGAGGACGTCGGCATGTTCACGCGGCAATACAACGATCTCGGGCATGGCCTGCTGGCGACTATTGTCATAACCGTAGCTGAGTAGTTCAGCGGGCTCGGTCAGAATCTGCCGAGGCTGGAGTTGGTGACGCAGCTCCGCTAGCAGACTCGCCGTATTACGAGGTGTATTCACGCTCAGGGGTTACTTGCAAACATCAGTTCGTCGATCTGGTCGCATAGACAATGGATTGCCAGGAGATGAACTTCTTGTATGCGTGCAGTGACCTTGGAGGGTACCCGAATTTCAACGTCATTCGCACCAATTAGTTCGGCCATTTTGCCGCCATCGCGACCACTCAAGGCGATAACATGCATCTTTCGCTGGTGAGCCGCCTCCATAGCGTGAATGACATTGGCCGAATTGCCGCTGGTGGAAATCGCCAGCAGGATATCACCCGCCTGGCCCAGGGATGAAATCTGCTTTGCGAAGATATCGTTATAGTTGTAATCGTTAGCAATAGAGGTGATCGTCGAGGCATCCGTGGTCAATGCTATTGCGGGTAGGCTTGGCCTATCGCGATCAAAACGATTGAGGAGTTCGGAGGAGAAGTGTTGGGCATCGGCAGCGGAGCCGCCATTGCCGCAACTCAATACTTTGTTTCCCGCCTGGAGGCGTGCAACCATAAGTTCAACCGCACGTGTGATCGGGGTAACCAGCGCGCTGATTGAATCCTGTTTTGTACGGATACTGTCTTCAAAGATCGATTTTATACGCGCGTTCACTGACATACGGCGTTACTCCTGAATTGTGAAGGCATTTTTAAGCCAGTCGATTTTGGCTGAATCCTGGTTGAGCTCTCCCGCAATCGAGATGACATCGAAGCGCATTGGTAGCCGGGCCATCTGCGGATGCTGTTGCAAATAGTATAACGCCGCCTTGATGAGCTTTTGTCGCTTGGTATAGTTTACTGTCTCGGCGCCACTACCAAAACGAGTTTGACGCCGGTAGCGGACCTCGACAAAAACCACATACTCCGTATCCTCCATCAATAGATCGATCTCACCGACTGGATAACGTAGATTTTGTTGGAGGTACTTCATCCCTTGTGATTCAAGGTAGCGACGTGCCAGTTGCTCAGCCGCCTGGCCAACTTGAGTCTTGTTCGGGACCATTTAAGGGGTGATCTGATCCAATGCTGTGGGTTGGCCACTACGAAATGTCACCCAACTTAGTTGACGTTGGATGCGTAACTTATCATCAAGGGCGAGACTGCCCGTCTCGCCATCATATCTCTCGTAACTGTAACGCCGTAACGGATTCAACGCCGCAATGATATTAAAGGAATCGATCCCTAGGGCGTACAGACGTTGCAGGTTACTCCCTGCCTCGGAAATATGACGCTCAATCTCGGTGCGTAGACTGCGAATGTTACTGCTACTCTCTGAAAGTACCCAGGGCATATCTCCGAAGACGATACCATCCATATCACGGTCCCGTTCTGGATTTAGATTGCCGGTGAAGACGTGTGAAGTGGCATACACGGGGAGTTCTGCCGCATGGAAGAACTTTAACTGCGGGCGTATGGCGCGTGCCTGCCGTGGAAATGCCGCAAGGAAGATAAAGTCGACGTCCTGTCGCCTACGTGGTTGGAATTTAATGTCTTCCTTCAATAAGGTACTCATTTTACGATAGCGATGCTGGCTGTCATTGAGATTCAACAACATCTGAATAGGAGTAGAAAAATCATTTTGTGAAGGGTCGTATGCCTGCTCCTCAACAATGATTCCACCCATATGCTCCCAGCGTTCTTTGAAGGAGGCAAATACACGCTCACCCCATGGACCTGCCGGGACCAACGCTGCGGCGTAGACGTGTCCATCTAGCCAGGCTCGCTCAGCCACCTGCCGCGCCTCTTCTTCCGGTGAAAGACCAAATTGATATAGGTTGGTGTATTTTTCATTTTCGTTAAGATAATTCAATGCGAGCGTTGGTACGCCAAGTGGCGCTTCATTGGCAAGTTCCTTCACCGCGTCCTTATCCAGTGGACCGACAACGAACTGAGCGCCATCATCAAGAGCCTTCTGGTAGACCTGTCTAACCTTCTTGGGGTCATCGCCACTGTCATATATTTGGATCGCCTGTTTGCCTTTGTTGGTGTGTTCATAATAGGCGGCGAGGAATCCGTCTCGTAGCGCGGCGGCGGCTTGCGCAAACTTTCCAGTAATGGGGAGCAAGAGTGCAATATGGTCAGGCGATTTCACGTCTGCCTGTTTGCGGCTTGCGAAGGCTTGCAAGATGTCATCCTGGACTGGATGCTGCGGATAGGTCTGACGCCATTTGGCGAGCTCTATCTGGAGTTGCTCGGGCTCCAGTTGATAGCTCTTGGCGATCTGGACCAATTGCATCCAACCTGCGAGGGTGTCCTGAGCTGACGCGCTACGAAGCTGCTGTAAGGCGCGATTCGTGAGGCTTGCTAAGGCCTCCCAGATTGCATGTTGGTTCTGTTGGATCTGTGATTTGTCAGTGAGATATTTTTCGCGCACGACCAGCTCCCGGGCTGTCTCCAGTCGATTGCCCAACATCGTGTAGGCATCCGCGCGCAGTCGGTAGAACTCGGCTTGATGCAGCGGACTTGTGCCAGGTGAGGGTGCAGCCTTTAAACGATCAAGTACATCTTGTGGCAGTCGGTCCATGAGGGCCAAGTGACCCTTCGCCAGGTTTGCCAACATGACCAGTCTTGGATTATTGGCAGGGTCACCCGCATTCTCAATAAACTGGCGAGCCTGAGGCAATAAATCGGCCCTTGCCAACGCGGCGGCAGCTCGAAACAAAAGTGCCTGGCGTTCTATACCGTTTGACTGTTCGGCCAGTTGACTGAAACTACGCGCAGCGTCTGTGTATTGGCCATTAGCGAAAACGTTTTCGGCCTGGTCAAAGGGGGTAACCCCGGACTTGGGTGGTCCCGCACAGCCGGCGAGTAGGGCGAGCAACAGGGCGGGTAGAATAAACCGGTAGGTCATCATTTTGGTAGACTGTGGGCTGGCAAAAGGGCTTTTAGTATCAGGACGGGATTATACCGTGTCAAATACAACCGGTACTCTATATATTGTGGCCACCCCCATTGGTAATTTGGGTGATATGTCACAACGTGCGATTGAGGTGTTGCGACAGGTCGGGGTCATCGCCGCCGAGGACACCCGCCATAGCCGGCCCTTATTACAACATTTTGGCATCGCTACCTCCTGTATCCCTCTGCATGAACATAACGAGCGTGAACAGAGCGTAGCGCTGATAAGTCGCCTCCGCGACGGCGAGAATGTTGCGTTAATCTCAGATGCAGGCACACCCCTGCTCAGCGACCCAGGTTTTCACCTTGTGAGAGAGGCCCGCACAAGTGGTATCCAGGTTGTCCCAGTGCCTGGCGCCAGCGCCTTATTGGCCGCGCTCTCGGTGGCAGGTTTGCCAACCGATCGGTTTGTCTTTGAGGGATTCTTGCCAAGCAAGTCGTTCGCCCGCCGCCAGCATCTGGAACGACTGCAACAGGATTCTCGTACCCTGGTATTTTACGAGGCCCCCCACCGTATCCTGGAAACCTTGGCCGATATGGTCGAGATATTTGGGGGCGGGCGTGAGGTGGTGATGGCGAGGGAGTTGACCAAGCACTTTGAGACCCTAAGGGGAGGGGAACTGTCTGAACTGCTGGAGTGGGCCAAATCGGACCCAAACCAACAGCGGGGTGAGATAGTCCTTGTTGTGGGCGGGGCCAGACCCGGCTCGGTGGTATTGGATGAGGAGGCCGTGCGGGTCCTGAAGATTTTGCTCCAGGAGATGCCAGTAAAGCAGGCTGCGGCCCTGGCGGCCCAGATAACCGGGCAAAAAAAGAATCATCTTTACCAATATGCCATTAAGAACCTCGCTGCCGCTGACTAACTCTTATACACTCTCGGTGGGAGTTGGCTAGGCAATCGCGCCATATATATATGGTGAGGAAAGTCCGGGCTCCGGAGGGCGGGATGCCAGGTAACGCCTGGGCGGTGCGAGCCGACGGAAAGTGCCACAGAAAATATACCGCCTAAGCCACCCTCGGGTGGCCGGTAAGGGTGAAATGGTGCGGTAAGAGCGCACCGCGCCGGTGGCAACATCGGTGGCAGGGAAAACCCCATCCGGAGCAAGACCAAATAGGGGAACAGGCCCTCGGGCCACGTGTGGCCCGCACGGTTCCCGGGTAGGTCGCAGGAGGCAGGTGGTGACACCTGTCCCAGATGAATGATTGCCCACGACAGAACCCGGCTTATCGGCCGACTCCCACCTCTTAACTCACTTTAATACCTATTTCTAACTACCTGTTTTATAACAAACTCACCTTGTCGATTTTTGCCAAATATGGCAATTATTGACCTCCACAATGTGCGCTAAGTTACTGTCATATAAGAAAGAATTCAATATTTATGTGGATCAGTTTGCTTGACAGTACCCCCTATAGCTACCTATAGTGTTACGAAGTGGGTAAAAGTGGGACAAAATGGCAGAGATGCCACTG
>JAHEDA010000196.1 GCA_024641445.1 Gammaproteobacteria bacterium | reverse complement strand
ACCAACAGACTCAAACAATTGCGCACCGCGATAGCTGGCGATGGTGGAGATGCCCATCTTGGAGGTGATCTTGTACAGACCCTTATTGATGCCTTTGCGATAGTTGGATTCCAGCTCGGTCAACTTGCCGTCCTTGATCTCATTGGTACGAATCAAGTCGTTCAGGCATTCATAGGCCAGATAGGGATAAACACAGGTCGCACCATAGCCGATCAAGACCGCAAAGTGATGGGGGTCGCGCACCGTCGCGGTCTCCACCACAATATTGGCGTCACAACGCAGTCCCTCATGGACCAGACAGTGATGTACGGCACCGGTGGCAAAGAGCGCGTGAACCGGGCGGGTGTCTTTGCTGACATTGCGATCGGTTAGAACCAACACGACCTTGCCCTGCTTGATCGCGGCGCAGGCCTTGGCGGTAATATCTTGAATCGCGGTCTTAAGGTCGGTCGTCTCTGGGTAATTAAGCGAGATGACCTCGCTGGCGTAGTCCTTCTCTTTGCGACTCAGCTCCAACAACTGCTGGAACTTGCCGTGTGACAACACCGGTGAATCCACCAACAGGCGATCAGCGTGCTCAGGGGTCTCCTCAAACATATTGCGCTCGCGCCCGAGACAGGTCTCCAGCGACATCACGATCTGTTCGCGGATCGGGTCGATCGGCGGATTGGTTACCTGGGCAAATTGCTGACGGAAATTTTCAAACGGTGACCGGACCATACGCGACAGCACCGGGAAGGGTGTGTCGTCCCCCATGGAGCCTACTGCCTCCTGACCCTCTTCACCGAGCACGCGCAGGATCTGATCGCGCTCCTCAAAGGTGACCTGGAACATTTTTTGATAGACGCTAAGCGTATCGCTATCCATACACTCGCTGGTGCACTCGTCTTCCAGTCTGGATTCGAGGCGGCGCGCACGCTCCGTCATCCATTTCTTGTAAGGCTGGGCCGACTTCAACATCTTGTCGATGTCGGTCGGCATCAACAGCTTGCCGGTCTTTGTATCGGCGGCGATCATCTGGCCGGGTTTGAGGCGGCCCTTCATCACTACATCTTCCGGTCGATACTCATACACGCCAATCTCGGAGGCCAGGGTGATATGACGATCCTTGGTGATGACCCATCGCGCCGGGCGCAGGCCGTTGCGGTCCATGGAACAGGCGGCATAACGGCCATCGGTCAACACAATACCCGCAGGGCCGTCCCATGATTCCATGTGCATGGAGTTATATTCGTAGAAGGCGCGCAGGTCCGGGTCCATCTTTTCGATGTTTTGCCATGCCGGTGGGATCAACAGGCGCATGGCGCGGAAGATGTTCATGCCCCCCGCGAGCAGGGCCTCCAACATGTTATCGAGGCTATTGGAGTCTGATCCGGTCATGGAGACCAGCGGCCGGACATCGGCCATGGGGATCTCGGGCGTCTCGAACTTGTGGCCGCGCGCAACGGACCAGTTACGGTTGCCCTGCACGGTATTGATCTCACCGTTGTGGGCAAGATAGCGGAAGGGCTGCGCCAGACGCCACTGTGGCCAGGTGTTGGTAGAGAAGCGCTGGTGGAAGACCGCCAGTGAACACTCCATCTTTTTATCGGCCAGGTCCTTATAGAACACCGTAAGGTTGGCAGGCATTACCAATCCCTTGTACGAGATCACCGAGGACGACATCGAGGGGATGTAGAACATATTGTCGTTGGGCTCAATGGCCTTCTCGGTCCGACGTCGCGCTATATATAGGTGTCGCTCAAACTTGACCGCATCCATGCCCTTGGGGGCGTTGATGAAGATCTGCTCGATCTGTGGCAGGGTCTTGAGGGCCTCGGCTCCGCAGGCCGCGGCATCCACCGGCACCACACGCCAACCCACCAGTTGCAGGCCTTCACGGCCCAACTCCTGTTCCAGCTTGGAACGGGCGGCGGCGGCCTTAACGTTATCGTTATTGAGAAAGACCATGCCTACGGCATAGTGGTCAGCGAGCTTGAGCCCTCTTTGCTTGGCGATAGCTTTGAAGAAACCGTCGGGCTTTTTCAGCAACAGACCACAACCATCACCGGTCTTACCGTCGGCGGCGATCGCACCGCGGTGCGTTAGTCGCATGAGGGCGCCAATGGCGGTCTCCAGCAACCAATGGCTGGGCTTGCCGTCCATGTGGGCGATCAGGCCGAAGCCACAATTTTCCCGTTCAAACGAGGGATGATAGAGTCCTGTCAGGGCTTGCATTTGCGGTGTATCCACGGCTCAACTTCTATATAAAACAACCAGTTAAACAGACCCATGCGCGTGCCACGAGGGCAAAATGGCTCGGAAGTATACAGTCCGACCCCTAAGGCATCAATCCTCCGTCGGGAATAGTGGGTACAGTAATGGCGGTGGTGTATACGCCCAGGGGGCACACATAGGATCGGTGGGGCGGGTGGGCTCGGTGCATCACCCAGGTTCAGGTATGTAATACAACGTAATCCGTTCAGGCTAGCCCTCGCAGATAAAATCACTCACTAGTGCGGTGCAACTCGGCATGCACGCTGGCAAAGCTACGCACCCACGGGGCAGATTGCCGCAGATCGGCGGGCAAGAGATTGATGGCATCCTTGGCGGCGGCCTGTGTCTGGAAGCTCCCATACACGAGGGTTGCCCAGGCCTTGCCCTCATGTTGCGTGGTAAAGATAAGTAACTTCTGTGGTAGTTTGAGGCGTTGCTTCATGCGCTCCACCTGACTGCTGTTGGGACTGGACATGAGTTGAATCGTAAAACCACTGGGGTCCTGACTCCATAACCAGGCCTCATCATAAGAATTGCTTGCCTGGGTTGTTGTAGGTGCAGTCTTTACTGCCGTTGGCTTCGTGGACTTGGTTGGCGCAGCTCTCGTTGCCGTAACAGTGTCCGCGAGCAGGGCCTGCACATCACCCATTCGGCGCACCCATGGCCTATTTTTTTGTGCCGCAGGTGGCAGGCTAGTAGCCGCCGCCTCAGCCTGAGGGCGATCGGCGTAACTTCCATAAATCAACGCATACCAATCTCCACCTTGATGAATAGAGCGGTAGAGCGCTACCTTGCCCTGAAGTGCGTGCTTACGAACATAGTCATTGATCGAAGACTCACTACGACTACCCAACAATTGCATGGTGAAGTGACCCGCGTCCTGTTGCCGTATCCAGGCGTGGCCCTGCGTCAGGGCCTCACTCATTATAGATTTGGCCGGGGTCGTAGTTGGCGCAGATACCGCGGCAGTACCTGCTATCTTGAAATAGAAGGTATTTGAGATCCCGTTCTTGGCATCGGCAGCAGTGATATTCCACTCACTGTCCTTATCGCCTGTATTCAAGGTGATCTGGATCGACTTGCCATCCAGCACATTGTATTGCTGAGACGAGAGTGTCTTGCTGCCACCCGGCCAGCTCACCGTAACCTTGCTCTCAGGTGTGAAGCCGCTCCCGCTTATCACCACCGTCTGCGCTACTTTGCTGCCAGGTACCGGGTCTGGTCTTATACCGGTTATTTGCGGGGTCGTCACTGCGGCAACAGCCACGGCTGTATCGGGGGCAGTGGTTGCGGGAGTTGAGGTCGTAGTCTGTGAATTAGCGGGTGCAGACGCCACCTCTGGATTTAATTCAATTATCCGCTCTACCGTACGAGGGGTATCCGGAAGAACGGGTTTTAGTGGCAGATTCGGGGCAAAAGGGCTGGGACCAGGGACTGCTGTCGCTTGTTGTTCCGGTTTTGTCGTTTTGGTTTCACCCATAAAGAAGCGGTTTATCTCACTCTGATAGAGCAAAACCAGTGCCAACAGAATAATCACCACCCCGCCCAGGAGCATGCGCCAAGGTGCCTTGCGTGTGTGATGCGTCTCGTCGATCACATCGTTATCCTCAAGTTCGCTGCCCTCTAGGGCCTGATGCGCCAGTTGGTTTAGCCTGGCCGGTAATCCATTTGAACTTCGATAAATCTTCTTCAGGGTCTTGTCGTCGAGTGGTAGTTCACCCTGATATCCGGCCGCCGCCAGACGATGACTCAAATACTGAATCGATTCAGCCTCATTAAACAGGGGCAACTCAATGGTATGGGTGAGCCTGTCCCGCAGTGAGCGCAGTTGTGGTTGGGTAAAGTGGTCTTCAATCGAGGGCTCGGCCAACATCACCACATGCAATAAACGTCGATTGTCGCTCTCCACATCGGCGAGAAGCAAGAGCGTCTCCAGGCAGTTGGCCGATAACAGGTGAGCATCATCCACAAACAGGACTGGTAACAAGTCGCGTTGATGCAACAGTGTCAGTCGCTCAAGCAGGGCCTCATGCATGAGGTCAACATCTGAGGGAGAAAGCGTGGCCTCAAAGCCCACTGCAACCTTGAACAAGAGCGTCTCCGGTGACACCAACGTTTGCGCGGAGAGATTGACGACAAACCAATCGCTGGCGGCAGTCTGAATGAGGTGTTGCATCAGCGTGGTCTTACCCGCACCAGCCTCACCTTTCGCGATCAAGACCAGATCGCTGTATTGCGTCATATGTCGCAGCATGTTCAGACACTGCTGATGATCAGCATCGAGATAGAGAAAACGTTCATCGATGCTGTTACTGAAGGGTGTAACGTGCAGTCCCAACCTTTCTCTATAGGTTGGCTCCAGCATATCGAGCTGCACACTGTCGTAACCGATCATTGCGCCTCCATGCCCCTCATGTACACCACGCGAAAACCGCGCTGGACCTGTGCGTCACGCACCTTGATGCAGGCGAGTTCGGCCTGCTCCCGTGTATCAAAGTGGTCGCGCTTGACCCGACCTGATGAACCCTGCTGACCCCATTCACGTACCAAGGTCCAGCCATCGATCAGATCTTGCTGCACAATCAGCTGATAATAGCGTGGTCCCTTTTCCTCGACGACCGGTATTTGCATGTAGATCCGCATCGCCCAGTCTGCCTAGGTCAACTCGGTGGGGTTAAACACGCGTTCGTATTCACGAATGGCAAAACGATCCGTCATCCCTGCTATATAGTCGGCCACTGCCCGTGCCTGGCCACTGGCGCCCTGCTGCACGGCATAATCACGGGCATAGTGTTGGTGCTCGGGTGGCAACAACCGTACATCCTCCATCAGTGCCTCAAACAGGGCCTTGATAATTCGACTGGCCTTGGCCGTCATACGG
>JAHEDA010000195.1 GCA_024641445.1 Gammaproteobacteria bacterium | reverse complement strand
GGTCCTGCGACACGTTGGGCTCCTAGGGTCGTTTGGGATGGGGGGCACCTTTCAAGGGTGCTGATTCCGTGCATAATAGGCCGCGTAGTTTACCAAGAGCGCGTGCTCCTTGGCAGCAGAAACACACTTATAAAGGAAAACAGGACCTTATGCGGAGTTTATGTCGTGCGGTGCTCTCAGTCGCCGCCTTGACCTTGATTTTCAGTGCCGCCAGGGCTGAAGTTGTAAATGATCTCTATGAAGCAATTGTACCGGTGACCAGCCAGGAGCGTGACGACCGTCATGCCGCTATCCGTAAGGGTCTGGAAGAGGTCTTGATCAGGGTGTCTGGCCGCGACATCGTGGCGCAACTCCCCAACCTGCCAGAGCTGGACCAGGAGCTTACCAACGCCACACGCTTTGCCCAGCAGTTTCGCTACCAGGCCCTGAGGCAGGCACCTACGGCCCCTCCCCTTGGGGTTGTTGGGGCACCTGTCCCGACTCAGGCCCTGTGGGTGAAATTTGATGAGAAGGCGGTGAATGACCTATTGAAGGGGCAAGGCCTGCCTGTGTGGGGGCAGACACGACCAGTTACCCTGGTCTGGTTGGTGGAGGACGCCAATGGCCAGCGCGACATCCTGACCAGTACTAGTCAGGGACCGGTTCGCGATGCCCTGGAAGAACGGGCCCATCTGCGGGGGTTGCCACTGCGGTTACCTTTTTATGATCTCAGCGATCGCGCTGGTCTGAATCTCAGTGATGTCTGGGGAAATTTTGGTGAGGCGATACAGCGTGCCTCACAACGGTATCAAACCGAGGCAGTTCTGGTCGGGAGGCTGTTGAAGGGAGCTGGCAATTTCTGGCAGGCGCGCTGGACTCTGTATCAAAATGGTCAGCGGCAGGAGTGGGAGGCGCAGGGTGAAGGCCTGCTCCCGGTCATCAGCCCGGCCATCGATCAGACCACCGAGGCCCTGGCAACACGCTTTGCCATGCTGGCACCGCTTGGCGAGCATGACAAAATATCGGTCCGTATCGCGGGCATCAATGATTTGGTTCACTACAACAAGGTAGTGAAATATCTACATTCACTCTCGGTTATCACCAGCGTGAATCCCTCACAGGTGAGTGCCACCAATGCCGTGTTTGATTTGGAGTCACAGGGAGGACGCATTGCCGTCGCCCAGGCGATTGAACTTGGCCATGTACTGATCCCTGATCGAACCAGTGCAACTTCCACAAATGCCGGTTCCCATAACAACGACCTTACCTATCGGATGGTGCCCTAGATGTGGCAGCGACTACCTAACCTCATCAGTATGTTGCGTATTGCGCTGGTGATCCCGGTAGTCGTCTGTTTAAGCAATCACCGCTATACCGATGCGCTGATACTGTTTTTTGTCGCAGGAATGTCCGATGGCCTGGATGGATTTCTTGCGCGTCGATTTCATTGGCAGTCCCGGCTCGGCGCCATGCTGGACCCGATAGGCGACAAGCTGTTGATGGTGGGTACCTACTTGATGCTAGGTTGGTCGGCATTGCTGCCATGGTGGCTTGTCGGTACGGTAATCGCACGTGACATCATTATCGTAAGCGGTGCAGGAGTTTATTACCTCCTCACCAAAAATCTGGAGATGGCCCCGAGTCTCATCAGTAAGATGAATACTGTGGTGCAGATACTATTAGTAGTACTCGTCCTCTATACCGTGAGCTCTTTACCAGGAGCCGCGCACTTTCCCTCGTTTGCGCTTCAACTCTTGATGTATACGGTCCTGCTTACCACTATCTGGAGCGGCCTCAACTATGTGAACGAGTGGGGACGCCGCGCAATGGAGTTACATCAGGGGAAGCGGACATGACTGATAGCATGAAGTGGTGGGTGCTTGCCGTTGTTATCATATGTAGTCTCTCCGTCTATCTCCTGGCACCGATCCTCACCCCGTTTGTCATCGCGATCATCCTGGCCTATATTGGTGACCCGTTTGTGGATCGTCTGGAGACATGGCGATTTAGTCGTACTTGGGCGGTCATCAGTGTATTTTTTCTGCTGACAGTCGTTGTAACGGTGATGTTGTTGATACTGGTGCCCTTGCTGGAAAAACAATTGACGGTCCTGTCGCAGAGAATCCCGGTGTGGGTCGATACAATACAATCCTTGGTTTTGCCCTGGCTCCATGCCCAACTCCAACACTTGGGGGTTAGTTTCGATCTGCCCACCATCAAGGCTGCTGTGCGTGAACATTGGCAATCGGCGGGTAGTTTCGCCGGGAGTACCCTGCGTTCGCTCTCTATCTCGGGTCTGGCCCTGCTTGGGTGGTTGGCCAATCTGGTTCTCATTCCCGTGGTGACTTTTTATCTCCTGCGTGACTGGGACATCCTGGTTGCAAGAATTCAGGAAATGTTGCCCAAGCGTGGCGTTGGCACGATTTCCCGTTTGGCGCGCGAGTCCGATGTGGTCTTGAGCGCCTTCCTGCGTGGACAGTTGTTGGTAATGCTCGCCTTGAGTTTGATCTATGCCCTTGGTCTTGGCATTATTGGGCTCGACCTTGCGATCCTCATTGGCTTAACCTCTGGTGTGTTGAGTTTTGTCCCGTATCTGGGTTTCATAGTTGGTATCGTCTTCGCAGGTGTTGCGGCATTAATGCAGTTCCAGGATGCCACACACCTACTCTATGTCCTCGTCGTATTTGGGGTGGGGCAGGCAATCGAGGGTACCCTGCTCACACCTATGCTGGTAGGAGACCGAATTGGACTGCATCCCGTGGCCGTGATCTTTGCCGTCATGGCCGGCGGCCAACTCTTTGGTTTCATCGGTGTATTGCTGGCCTTGCCGATTGCAGCGGTGTTGGCAGTCCTGTTGCGCTACGCACACGGGCGCTATAAGGACAGCACGCTCTACCATACGCAAGGTTAGTTCGCGTGGCGCAACAACTTCCTCTGAATGTTCGTCTCCGGGCCAACGCCACGTTTGAGAATTTTTACAATCCCTCAAATGAGCAGCTGCTTGCCGCGCTGCACGACCCGTGCGAGACCTTCATATTCATATGGGGTAGTGTAGGGAGTGGTAAGACCCATCTGCTGCAGGCAGTCTGTCATGCAATTGCGGAGAGCCGAACCTCGGCCTATGTCCCCTTGGGGATGGCTGGGCTTGCCCCTTCAATGCTGGAGGGATTGGAGCAACTTGATGTGGTGTGCGTGGATGATGTGCAGATGGTCGCAAAAGAACCATCATGGGAGACGGCCTTCTTCCATTTTTACAATCGCATTCGTGATGCGGGCCACCGCCTTATTGTAACCGCCGATGTATCACCCGTGCGCCTGACGATTGGTTTACCTGATCTGTTAACGCGGCTGAGCTGGGGCAGTGTTTATCAACTGCAATCGCTTGATGATTCCGGGAAGCGTCATGCCCTGCAACAACGGGCACGGGAGCAGGGTATCGAACTGTCAGATGAGGTAGTGTCCTATCTGTTGCGCCGCTACTCGCGCAATCCCGGATCTTTGTTTGAATTACTCGATCGCCTGGACGAGGCCTCACTCGTTGCTCAAAAGCGACTCACCGTTCCCTTCGTAAGCCGTTTTCTCGATCAGCTTGTTTGAATGATTTTGGCATGACGACTCTGTAGACGGGCGTAGAAAACGGTCCCGGTATACATTGTCAGGCTGAGGATGATCTCCAGGCTGGCGAGTAGGCGATGCTCAGGGGTGGCATAGGCCTCCATCACCCCATGAATGAAATAGATCCAGATCAGAAAACTGGCCCAGGCGTGTGTGTAGGGACGACCGTGTAGAAGCCCACGTAGTGGTAGTAGCAGGGGGCCAACAAAGATCACGAGTACAACGGATTTAGGTATGGTGTCAGACGGTGCCAGCCATGTGTACCAAAGCATGAGCAGCACGAGCAGGCCAAAATAGCCAATGAGTGTTAACAAGCGTGTAATGAATATGGGTGTCATGCCAGCGTATCCG
The DNA here is from genome assembly GCA_024641445.1 of Gammaproteobacteria bacterium. Taxonomy (GTDB): domain Bacteria; phylum Pseudomonadota; class Gammaproteobacteria; order UBA6429; family Thiohalophilaceae; genus JAHEDA01. The sequence continues at coordinate 1,192 of JAHEDA010000195.1, read as the reverse complement.
TTATGGTTGTAAGGCCTGCGTGATGAGGGCCAGGCGTCTTCCGAGTGCGATGCACAATTCCTTCTCTGTGCTATCGAGTGTGCGGTCATTATCTGGTCCGGCCATGTGTGTGGCGCCATAGGGTGAACCACCGCCAGTTGTAGTGAAGAGTGCATCCTCGGTGTAGGGCAGGCCAGCAATGAGCATACCGTGGTGTAGCAGCGGGATCATCATGGAGAGTAATGTGCTCTCTTGCCCGCCGTGGGGTGAGCCGGTTGAGGTGAAGACACAGGCGGGTTTGTTCGCCAGCACGCCGGAAAGCCAGAGTGCACTGGTGCTGTCGAGAAAATATTTTAGTGGCGCAGCCATATTTCCGAAGCGTGTTGGACTGCCAAGGGCCAGTGCTGTGCATTCCTGCAGATCGGCATGGCTTGCGTAAGGTGCACCGGATGAGGGTACAGTCTCTGCAGTGGCCTCGCAGACCGTAGAGACCTCCGGCACAGTGCGAACCCGTGCCTGCATCCCGTTGACGTCTTCAATGCCGCGCGCAATCAGTTTCGCCATGCTGGCGGTACTGCCATGACGGCTGTAATAAAGGACGAGTATCTCGGTCATGGTCAGAGGATTTTCCTGATATTTTCAGGGGGGCGGCCGATGGCTACCCCCTTTTCGGTGACAACGATGGGGCGTTCGATAATTATGGGGTGTCTGACCATGGCATCGATGAGTTCTGCCTCAGTTAGCGCGGGGTTGTCCAGTCCTGCCGATTTGTACTCGCCTTCATGCGTACGCATGAGTTGCCGTGGCGACACCTTGAGTCGTTGCAATATCTGTCGTAACACTGTGGCGGAGGGTGGATTCAGCAGGTAGTCAATAACCTCTGCCTCAACACCTGTTTGGTGCAAAATTTCGAGTGCCATGCGTGATTTTGAACAGCGCGGGTTGTGGTAAATCGTAGTTTTCATTATTTGTCCAAGTGTTTGACTTTACTGTATTTTACAGGACATTTCCTTGACAGCCCAGGGGGTGGGTGGTAGTTTGTGGCCGATCATGAGAGTCGCATCCCCTTCACTTATGTCGTGCCCTTTTCGTCCGCAACGACGATTCATGGCGCTTACGGGTTTCCTGTTGTTGACTGGTTGTGCACTACCCATGCCTGTTCAGGAAATGAGCAATGCGCGTCAGACCCTGCAGGAGGCCAAGGCCGTTCACG
>JAHEDA010000194.1 GCA_024641445.1 Gammaproteobacteria bacterium | reverse complement strand
TATCAGTTATCGCGGTTATTACACCGAGGCCAAGGCACAGGCCTTTGCCAAGGAATTACAACAGCAAGGCCTGGAGACTTATGTCGGCGGGGTGCAGGCTTACTCAACCCTGGGCTGGACTAGCGACCCCCTGCTCAACACCATGCTGCGACGCGATAAGGCCAGTGTTGCGGGCCTGATCTTTCATGAGCTCGCACACCAGGAGCTGTACGTCGAAAACGACTCGGCCTTTAATGAGTCCTTTGCGACGACGGTGGAGCTAGACGGGCTACAGCGTTGGTTTGCCTCGCAAAATGACAGCACTGCCTACCAGGAATATGTACAGCGACAAAAACGACGCCAGCAACTCAATGTACTCTTGCAACAAACGCGGGACGATCTCAAGGCCTTGTATGCCGAGGCCATTACCCCGCAACAGATGCGTGCGCAGAAGGCCGCGGCCTTTGCCGCGTTGAAACAGCGTTATAGCAAGATGAAACAGGGGCAGTGGCAGGGCTACAAGGGTTACGACGCCTGGATGGCACAAGACCTAAACAATGCCCACCTTGCCATCATCGCCACCTATCATGAGTGGGTGCCCGCCTTCCAGGCGGTACTGTCAGAGTGTCAGGGCAAGCTGGCGTGTTTTTATTCACGGGCGCGGCAGCTGGGTGAGATGACACCCCCGGCACGCTTGGCGGCATTGAGTCAGTACAAGGCACGAGAGCTGGCGCGTAAGTAAGGATGTGCTGAGTCGATTAATTTACCTTTACGACGTGATTTCTCAAACGAGATTCGAATTTGCTCTCAGCTATAAGCCCCTTCTCCCCCCGGGCGAAGGCTGGGATGAGGGGATAAAAATTAGGAGCGTACATCTTTAGCAAGTGGAGTGGATGTTTCCAATTAGTCCGCCAACCCCACATACACGTGCTGCACATCATCGTCTTCGTCGATGGCATTGAGAAAGGCCTCGACCTCGGCGCGCTCGGCATCGCCCACCTTCATCGGATTCTTGGGGCGATAGCCCAACTGGGCCGATTCCACCACAAAACCATGTTCGGGCAGGGCGCGGGAGACGGCATCCAGGTCAGCCGGGGCGGTGTAAAACCAGGTTGAGCCCTCTTCGCCCGGCTCCAGGTCGCTGGCCCCGGCCTCAATGGCGGCCACCTCCGGGTCGGCGTCGGGCTTCTCGGGGGTGGCATTGATCATGCCGAGGTAGTCAAAGTCCCAGGAGACCGAACCGGCGGCACCTAACTGGCCCTTGCGGAAGGCCACCCGCATGCTGGAGATGGTGCGGTTGACGTTGTCGGTGAGGCACTCGACGATCACGGGCACGCGGTGCGGGGCAAAGCCCTCGTAGGTGACCTTCTCAAAGTTGATGCCCTCGTTCAACAGACCGGCACCTTTCTTGATCACGCGCTCCAGGGTCTCTCTGGGCATGGAGGCCTTCCTGGCCTGTTCCACCGCCAGGCGCAGGCGTGGGTTCATGTCCGGGTCGGCGCCATTGCGCGCGGCCACCATGATTTCCCGGGATAACTTGGTAAAGATTCGGCCCTTGGCATTGGCCGCGGCCTCTTTACCCTTGGCTTTCCACTGTGCACCCACGTTTACTTCTCCACTATGTCGACTGGTAATTATTATAAGAGGGGGGCAATTAATTTGTCGTGGAAAAAATCCCGGAAACGGGTTCCCAGGCAGTACTATGGTGCAGCAAACGGCCGACTAACATGTGCCGGAGGGGTCTTTGCAGGCCCGCAAAGGATATCGTGCATACCCGGCGGCGCTAAGCGGTTGTTAAGGTGACGGTTGATCTCAGCCGAATGTGGGTGCTGCCACCCAATTATTGCTTGGTTCGCCGCGATGTTGCATCTGGTACATAAAGAGGGTTTACCCGTGCGCACAGGTTTGTGGATAAAGGTTTTTATCCTGTTGTACCTTGCTCTCCCGGTCGCAGGCACCGCGCAGCCGAAGGTGGATTATTATCGCTTTGGGGTATTGCCGCTACAAAGCCCCAGCAAGCTCGCGACCATGTTCTTGCCCTTGGGCGAGGGTTTACAACAAGAGCTGGGTCGGCCGGTGCAATTTATTACCGCGCCCAGTTTTCGTGAGTTCATGCAGCGGGTCAGTCGCCGCGAGTATGACATCATTTACCTTAACCCCTTACTTTATATAGACGCACGCCGGGCCGGCTATCGGGCCATCGCCAAGGTTGCCGAGGAGCCCTTCACCGGGATCCTGGTGGTGCGCCAGGGCGGCCCCATTGAGGAGCTGAGTCCACACCGCTTACCGCAAGGCTTGCGCCTGGGCTTTCCGGACCCGGAGGCGTTTGCCGCCACGGTCATGACACGTAGATACATGGAGGGACTGGGTATCGATGTTGATGCGCAATTCCATGTTCGTTACTTTGGCTCGCAGGACTCCGCCTTGTTGGCCTTGAGTTCCGGCTTGGTTGATATTATCGGCACCTGGCGTCCTTCATTACGCTCGATGCCCGCCACGGTCCGCAAGCAGTTGCGGATCATCGCAGAGACACCGCCGCAGCCACAGATGCCAATTGCGGTGCGGGCGGATATGCCGGCACGGGACATCAAACTGATTACCGCCAATCTGCTGAACCTATCGCATACGGACAAGGGCCGTACGGCGCTGGAGGCGTTGGGCTTCAAGGGTGGGTTTATCCGTGCCGATGACACCGAATCAGGACCCGCAAATTAGCCCTGGCCGTCAACGCGACCTCCAGCTGCGCATCGCCAGTTCGCTCGGTAGTCTGAAGATACTGGCGCGCCAATCGTTACCGGGGCTGGGCGCACCCGTGGCGGAGCTGCTGAGCCAGATCGATCACCTGCGCGACGAATACGATGGCGGCATGATGCGTGCGTTTACGGATCGCGCCGCAGCACTGAGTCACCGCTACCCCGTGAATATTACCGGCCTGACTGCCCGGGATGCCGGTGCGCGCGACGTGCAAGAGGGCGAACGAATATATCGGCGCCTGTGCCTGGGCTGCCATGAGGCCCCCGCGATGACGCGTGACAACCCGGCGCAAGATCTCTTTACCCTGGCACAGACGATGCCGGAACGCGAGTTCATCGCCCGAATGATCGGCGGCGTTCACGGTACCCCAGAAGTGGCCTTAGGCAACCCCCTCTCCGACGCGGAGATCGCCGGGATGGTCGCCTACCTGTCGGGTTTGCACTAGCTAACCGCACGGGCGTTTGCCCGGCATCACGCAGGTCGGTTGGATAACGGCGGCTTGTCACTAATTCTTCATCGCGGGTTGATAGCCTCTTGCGGACTACGTTTCGTAGCACCCCTACAGGAGGTTCCCATGAAGACACTAAAAGCACTTGGCCTGTGCGCCGCATTCGGCCTGGCTGTGACTCTGCCCATGACGGTTGTCGCCGATCCGCACCATGATGATCACGATAGAGATGACGGTAAGTTCAGTTTTGCGCTGTGGGGCGACATGCCCTATGCCAAGAACGGCGACGACCCCAAGATCCCGGCGCTGATCGCCGACATTAACGCCAACCACGTCAAATTCAGCATCTTTGATGGCGACCTTAAAGATGGCAGCTCGGTGTGTGACGACGGCCAGTACTACAGTGCCATCGATCGCTTCAACAGCTTTACCGCACCCATGGTCTATGTGCCAGGCGACAACGAGTGGACCGATTGCCACCGCACTAACAACGGTGGCTACAACAACCTGGAGCGCCTGAACTTTGTCCGCGCCACCCTGTTCAGCTCTGACAAGAGTTTTGGTCAGCGCAAGCTGCGGCTCGAACACCAGGGACCGCTGGGTGGACTGTATGTGGAAAATACCCGCTGGAGCTACGGCCCCGTCGTGTTTGTCGGCCTGAATATCCCCGGCAGCAATAACAACAAGGTCAACAGCGACAGCGAGTGCACCAAAAAGAGCGCACGCACCCTGCAGGATTGCAGCGACGACAACGCCGAGTACATCGCGCGTGACGCCGCCAACATCGCCTTCATGCACGAGAGCTTCGAAAAGGCCAAGGCCCAACACGCGCGCGGTGTCATGCTGGTGATCCAGGCCGACCCCAGCTTCGACCTGCCCGAGACCGAGAGCTTCAACGAGCGCACCCAACCCGGTTATGATGGCTACGACAACTTCCTGGCCGCGTTGACCAACGAGACCAATAGCTTCGCTGGTCAGGTCGTACTGGTGCACGGTGACACGCACTTCTTCAAGCTCGACAAGCCTTTGGTCGATCAGGCGCACCTGATCAAAAACTTCACCCGCCTGGAGACCTTCGGTAGCCCCAACGTGCACTGGGTCAAGGTGACGGTGGATGGGCACAACCCCAATGTGTTTAGCTTTGAGCCGATGATGGTAGAGGGGAATTAAAAGAGTAGCTAATGATGTGTGAAACAGTCCGCCTGCCCGTTATGGGTAGGCGGCTTTGTTATGCATGCCATTATTGTCACTCTGCTGAAGACAGATGTTGTGAATTTTTAGAGGCGCCCTATAATTTGATCTTTAAGTTTTGTTATGGCTCTTTTCTCTAGTTCTCTAAATAATGTTGGCGCACTTAGACCTGCAAGAAATGCCATTATTAGCACTTTAGATGTTGGCCCTATACCTTCTTTAATACTGTCAAATAGGAATAAAAATGTTATAAATCCAGCGATGCCACCTAATATTAATCTATGAATTGCCCAGCTCAAACGTAGCTGTGATGACCAGTAACTTATCTTGTTTTTTTCTGCTCTTTTATTGGCTTGTCAGATATTTCAAACTTTGGAAATAGTGACCAATTATGACCAACTAACAAAATGTGTACATATCCACCAATCAAACCCATTGTTGGGCAAAACCAAAATAAGAAATATTCATATTTATTTAAAGAGCCAAGAAAAAAATCCATTATATTTTTTCCTCTAACAGTGTCTTAGGCGGACACCTACTTTTTAACCTTGTTTTACAGAATTCTATGTAACAAGGTAAATTACAGAAAACCTAGCACACCATCCTGCGAAGGGTAAGGGTATTAGCCGGTCTATTTTTTCGATTAGAGACTCTTTTGGTCAGATTCAGGCGGGTCTGGAGGGTGGCTTCAACAGCAAGAAGATATGTGTAGGTTGGGCTGCATGAAATAAAGCCCAACGGTTCTGCGAGGTGTTGGGCTTCGTAACCTCAGCC
>JAHEDA010000193.1 GCA_024641445.1 Gammaproteobacteria bacterium | reverse complement strand
GTGCGCATCCTCATCGGTCACTATGCCGATAAAAAAGGCCCCATCGAAGACCCCATTACCCAGACCCAATATCTGGATGTCACGCTGGACGCAGGCCAGACCTTCAGTATGCCGCTGGCCGCAAGTAAGCGCGGTTTTGTCTACGTGTTTGAGGGGGGCGCCAGCATGGAGGGGACGCAGATGCCGACCCATAGCTTTGCCGTGCTGGGTGATGGTGAGGTAGTCGAGCTCATTGCGGGTAAGGAGGGAGCGCGATTTATCCTGGTCGCGGGCAATCCCATCGGTGAACCCATCGTGCAGTATGGTCCCTTTGTGATGAACTCCGAGCAGGAGATCCACCAGGCCATGCTGGACTATCACAATGGCGTGTTGGTGCGAGAAAAGGCCAGCTTCACCACTGAATAACCATGTAATTTACCTTGTAATTATTTGTCGGCTTCGCTATGTTTCTCAGACGACAACTAGAAAATAGCGATGGTGTGTACCATGCCATACGAGATAACGGTGAATCTTGAACAGGGGTTTGCACACTTGGTCTATTCGGGGATGGTGGATCTGGCACAGCGGATCAGTGCGCGTGAGGAGGTCTTTCGTTTGGTCAAGGAGCACGGACTTTGCCGTTCATTGGTCGATACGAGCGGGAGCGACCTCAGGCTCACTATGCCGGAGGTCCTCAAGTTCGCCAATTCCTTTCGTGAGCTAGGAATACCGCGTGGGTATCACGTGGCCTGTGTGATCGCTCCCCATGATCAACTCAGTAGCATGTTGGAAGTCGCAGCCTCCACCGATGGCCTGAATATACGCGTCTTTATTCGAGAGGCCGACGCCATCGCCTGGTTGCAGGCGTTTTAATCTTAACAAGTCCCTTCTTGCCTAGCCAGCCAACTGATAGGCCGTCTGGGTCCATAGCACATGTGGGTGTACGGATTCCCGCGTGAGGACGATGTCCATGTGCAGGATGTCACGGACGCGTTGCAGGTTGTTGCCCTCGCGCAGCCCCTCTTGCAGGTGTTGCAAGTGTTGTTCATTCAAATAGAGCAGATTGGGATGGACGCCATGTTCCTGCTCGAACTCTTGCACCAGTCTGACGATGTAACTCAGCATGACCCCGTCTCCTTTAATTGCCAGAAGAATCACCCCGAACCACTTGGGGAGTCTGGGACACGGTGTAAACGTGACCCTTATTGGTAGAGGAGCATGAACCATGCCAGTTACCGATTTATGACGAGTGCAGTCGAAGTGGGAGAAATAGAATCCATTTCGCACCATGTTGGGGAAGGTTGCCGCCCTATTGTGCAATCTCGGGGCAGCAAGGGTGATGAAAGAAGCCTGCCCGCCTTGACTATTGCGGTCGTAGCGTGACTACCCGTGTCGTGTGCCGTACACGGTGTCGAACTTGTGACAAGACCGAATAGAAGGGTTTTGCACGGTGCGAGACTCACGCCTACAATCCGCGCATGTCAGCGTCAACCTCACACATCACTTCAAGTACCAGCCCGGTCGTCAGTGCCAAGGGTCTGCGCAAGGTCTTCGGGACGCTAACGGTAGTAGACGATATCGATTTTACTATTCCTCGCGGCAAGTGCTTTGGTTTTCTCGGCCCCAATGGTGCGGGTAAGACCACCACCCTGCGCATGTTATTGGGGCTCTCGCCCATGACGGCGGGTGAGCTGACGATCTTCGGTCAGCCGGTCTCCCCAAAAACACGTGAGCGGATGGGGGTGGTGCCGCAACTGGATAACCTCGACCCGGATTTCTCCGTGATCGAGAACCTGGAACTCTATGCCAGTTACTTTCGTATCCCGCGAGTGGAGGCGAGTGTTCGCATCGAGCGCCTGCTGCGCTTTACCGCCCTGAGCGAAAAACGTTACGCCAAGACCGAGACCCTCTCCGGCGGCATGAAGCGACGCCTGACGATAGCGCGTGCCCTCATCAATGAGCCGGAGCTAGTAGTGCTGGACGAGCCCACCACCGGGCTCGACCCGCAGGTGCGTCACGCCATCTGGTCGCGCCTGAATGACCTGCGTGCGCAGGGCACGACATTGATTCTGACCACGCACTATATGGAAGAGGCCGAACGTTTGTGTGATGAATTGGTGATCATGGATCACGGCCGCATCCTCGATCACGGCACACCCAGGGCGTTGATCAAGCGGCACGTCGAGGCGGAGGTCATCGAGATTCGCTCCGAGACGGCCAAGGGACTGGTATTGGAAGACCTGCCAGAGTGTCGTGTTGAGGACCTAGGGACCAGTCTCTATTGCTATACCCATCATGCAGCACCTTTAATTCAACACCTGCAAGATAGCCCGGGGGTTGTGTTTATGCATCGACCCGCGGGTCTGGAGGACGTGTTTCTGACGCTAACAGGGAGGGAGTTGCGCGACTAATGAATGATTGGCGACTTCCCTCGGCTGGACTTGGTGCGTTGGTGGTGCTGCGCCGCAATGTGTTGGTGTGGCGCAAGCTGATTGGACCCGCGCTGGTATTTAATTTCGGTGAGCCGATCCTCTATTTACTTGGTCTGGGTTTGGGGCTCGGTAGTTTTATTGGCAACATGGGTGAGATGCCGTATCTCACCTTTCTCGCCTCGGGCCTGATCGCCTCCTCCGCCATGACCACGGCCTCGTTCGAGGGGACTTACTCGGTCTTTACTCGCATGATCCCGCAGCGTACCTATGAGGCGATCCTGGCCACGCCGTTAGAAGTTGATGACATCCTGGCCGGCGAGATGCTGTGGTGTGGCGTCAAGAGCCTGATCAGCGCCGTTGCCATTCTGGTGGTGGCGTCGTTGCTGGGCGTAGTGGCGAGTTGGAACGCGTTGTGGACGCTACCCATTGCCTTTTTGATCGGCTTGTGTTTTGCGGGCCCCGCCATAGTGATGTCGTCGATTGTCAGTAATTATGATTTTTTTAGTTTTTACTCGGTGCTGGTGATTACACCCATGTTTATATTGAGTGGTGTGTTTTATCCCATTGAGACCATGCCTACGCTGTTACAAACCATCGTTCAGGTATTACCCCTAAGTCACGCCGTGGCGCTGGTGCGACCGCTGGTGGCGAATCAGGTGTTGATACAACCGCTGCTGCATGTGGCGGTGCTGCTGGTGTATACGGTGATAGGTTACTACCTGGCAGTGGTCCTGGTACGTCGACGCCTGATTGTGTGAGAGTGAAATTTACTGAGTGTTGATTGGAAGCTCGATCCAGAATCGACTGCCCTTGTTTTCCCTGCTGCTGTAGCCCATCTCGCCCTTGAGCAATTTGCTAACGCGCCTGCAAATGCTGAGGCCAAGGCCTGAGCCTTCGATAAGATTGTCGTGATGAGGTTGTCGCTCAAAAGGTTTGAAAATTTTTGTGCGGAAATCGGGGTAGATACCGCAACCGCTGTCCTGTACCCAGAGGCGAAGTTTGTTCTTGCCCTCTCGCTCGGCACCGATGGCGACGCGGCCATTCGGCTGGTTATATTTAATTGCGTTATCGATGAGCTGGTTCAATATCCCCTTGAGGTGACTGGGGTCGGTATTGAGTATTAGATCTGCAACAGGGGCCAGGTCCAGTTTCTGCCCATGGTGTTCAACCAATCTTGCATGACTGTCACGGATGTCTTGCATGAAGATGGCGAGGTCAATTTCCTGTGGGTCGATGGCGGCAGATTCAAGGTGGGTGTAGGCGAGAATATCTTTTACCAGAGCAGTGAGACGAGACCCCGCCTGAGTAATCTCCTGCACCATCTGTCCTGTTTCAGGTTGCAGTTCGGGCATCTCGCTGAGGATATGGCCAAAGCCAACCACGGCATTGAGCGGGGTAAAGAACTCGTGACTCATGCGCGAGAGGAATGCACTCTTGGCCAGACTGGCGCGTTCAGCAGCCTGAATCGCGTGTTCCAGGTCCTCCTCCTGTTGCTTTTGTCGTGTAATGTCTTGCAGGGTGCCAAATAGGTATAAGGGCCTTCCGGTTTCGTCGTGAACCATCTCGGCGCGGGTATAGACATGAATCATGGAGCTATCAGGCCGAACAATACGGTACTGCATGTCCGGGGCCTGGCCAGTCTGAAAAACAGATTCCATATTTAGTTGTACGCGGTCTCGATCATCGGGGTGGATGGTATTGACGTAGGTCTCCATCGCAGCCTGGTCACGCGACGGGTCCATGCCTAGCATGTGAAAGCACTCGTCTGACCACTCCAGGTCATTGGTGGCAGGGTCCCACCACCAGTAACCGAGCTGTACCATGTGGAGTGCGTGACGGAAGTGCCTCTCCTTACTGACTCTCTTGCCGGGTAGGAGTGCCTCGGTTGGAATCTTCGCCTGATTCTGCATAATGTCTCTTGCATGTAGATTTGGTGTTTAGAGACAGATTAGTACACAAGGCTGTAGCAGTTAAGGTGCCTGACAATCGTTAACATTTGAATTACAAAAAGTCTATGAGTATGTAGGAGAATTACTTACAAAGGCTTGTGGTGGTATTGGGGTGATGGTGATGCGCAGGAAATCTGAGGCTAAATTAAGATAATTATTTTTTCATCTCATGCCCGTATTCATCGAGTGCACGATTGATCTCGCCGATCGCGGTATCAATGGAATTGTCTGAGTGCTTGACGGCTGTCTCGACGACCTGTGGTTTGGGGCGGCCGGTAAGTTGAAGGTTCAGGACCTGGATCGCAACCACGCTGATGTTGTCACTATTGGGGTAGCTAATTTGTTCCGCACGCTCGGCCAGTTTATTGATGGCATCATCGAGTCGACCGTCCTGCAATAAAGTACCAACCTGGGAATCGTCGAGGGGTTCCCAGAAACCGTCGGTACACAACAGCATGATATCGCCCACCTGCACTTGAATGACCTGACTCAGCGCGGGCTTGGGTGGGTGCTTGACGATGCCGAGACAGTTGGTGACGACATTGCGCATGGGGTGATCGTTGCGCTCGTGCATGCCGATCTGGCCGGTCTGATAGAGTTTTTCCACATACGAGTGATCGGTACTGCGGTAAAGCGGCACACCCTTGCGATAGAGATAAAAGCGACTGTCACCCACGTGCGCCCAACAGGCCCTGCCGTCCTGAATTAGACACAGCACGGCGGTAGTGCCTGGCTCGATGGGTGGGGTCTGTTGCTGCCCCGCGATGATAATGGCGTCATGTGCCAATTGGAGCAGTTCACTGAGA
>JAHEDA010000192.1 GCA_024641445.1 Gammaproteobacteria bacterium | reverse complement strand
GCGGGGCATAAGACGCGTATGCGCGAGGCCTGCCAGCGTCTGGCGGCCGCCAAAGTGCGGGTCTCCCTGTTTATAGACCCCGAGCCGGTGCAAGTCATGGCAGCCGCCGAGGTGGGGGCGCCGGTGATTGAGATCCACACGGGTAACTATGCCGATGCCAGGACGGATGCGGCGCGAGCGTTGGAATTGAAACGGATTATCCATGCGGTTGAGGCCGGGGTGGCCGCTGGTTTACAGGTCAACGCCGGTCATGGCCTGGACTATGCCAACGTGGAGGCAATTGCTGCCATCCCGGCCATTCGTGAACTCAATATTGGCCATGCCATTGTTGCCCGTAGCGTCTTTAGCGGACTACATGTCGCGGTTGCAGAAATGAAGCGTCTAATGCGCGAGGCGCGATGGGGATGATCTTTGGGATTGGCACTGACATCGTGCGGGTGGCCCGCATGCAGAAGAATCTGGAACAGCACGGTGACAGGTTTGCGCGCCGCATCCTGACCGAACAGGAGCTGGCCGATTTCAGCAAGAGCATCAAACCCGCACACTTCCTGGCCAAGCGTTTTGCCGCCAAGGAGGCCACGGCCAAGGCCATGGGCACGGGCTTCTCGAATGGTCTTAGCCTCCAGGATATCGGGGTGGGGCACGATGCACTAGGTAAGCCGATCCTGGAATTTAAAGGGAAGGCGGCCGTTTTTATGAGTGAAAAGGCCATCTCTGAGGCGCATGTGAGTCTGGCAGATGAAGAGGACCACGCGGTGGCCTTTGTCACCCTGGTCAAAAAGGGCTGATCAGGCGGCCCAATCCTGCTTGATATAGTCAGGCCCCTCTTTTTGCAGGGTCTCGACTGCGTGGTTAACGGCATTCAAGAGGTCGGCCAGCATCTCGTCATCAGAGCCATCCTTAATGGCGTCTTCCAAGGCCTTGGCAAATTCGCGTAACTGCGGTACCCCACAATAGGCAGTAGCGCCGTACATCTTGTGAGCGGCCTCTAGAAAGGCCTGTTTATCGCTCTGGATGGCCTGATTGAGGCGTTGTTGGAGCTCCGGCAGAGACTTTAGCAGCATGCCAAAGAGTTCCTTGGCCAGACCAGCATCCCCGCCTGCCTTTTCGAGTGCAATCGATTTGTCGATAATGGTGGACATCGTATTTCCTATACGCACCGGTTTATCAAATGGTTCCCGGAACCAGCCCGTATTTTGGCTGAAGTCACGAAAAACTGCCAGACACACGCGGTACTTTAGTGGGCTCGGCCCCTGCTATACACTACGCGCATGAGCTTCCCTACCATTGAACAATTTGTAGGCAATACCCCCTTGGTGCGTCTGCAACGCCTGCCAAGCGCATCCACGAATTCCATACTCGTAAAGCTTGAGGGTAATAACCCGGCAGGGTCAGTGAAAGACCGCCCGGCTATGAGCATGATCCAGCACGCGGAGCGGCGTGGTCAGATAAAACCCGGTGATACCCTGATCGAGGCGACCAGTGGCAACACGGGTATTGCCCTTGCCATGGCGGCGGCGATCAAGGGCTACCGCATGGTGCTCATCATGCCGGATAACATGAGTATTGAACGGCGGGCCCTCATGCGCGCCTATGGCGCCGAACTGGTCCTGGTGAGCGAGAAGGCCAGTATGGAGGGGGCGCGCGACCTGGCGATACAGATGCAGGCAGAGGGCAAAGGGATTGTGTTGGACCAGTTCTCCAACCCGGACAACCCCCTGGCCCACTATGAGACCACGGGGCCTGAGATCTGGCGTGACACTCACGGCCAGGTGACGCACTTTGTCAGTGCCATGGGGACCACCGGAACCATTATGGGCAGCTCACGCTTTCTCAAGGAGCAGAATTCGAATATCCAGATCGTGGGCGTGCAGCCCGCCGAGGGTGCCAAGATCCCGGGCATTCGCCGCTGGTCCAAGGAATACCTGCCAAGCATCTTTGAGGCCTCACGCGTGGATACAACGCTGGACATCACTCAAACCGAGGCCGAGGAGACCACGCGTCAGCTCGCCGCGCGTGAGGGGATCTTCTGTGGTATCTCCTCCGGTGGTGCCGTGGCGGCGGCCCTGAAGGTCTCCGCCCAGACATCAAACGCCGTTATCGTCGCCATCATTTGTGATCGAGGCGATCGTTATCTTTCCACCAATGTATTTCCGGCGGAGTAAGGGCCTCTATGTCTGCAATGAATGTGTTTGTGTTCGACATCGAGACCATCCCCGACGTAGAGGGTGGGCGTCGCCTGTATAACCTGGAGGGACTGAGCGACAAGGAGGTCGCCAATGTCATGTTTCACAAGCGACGGCAGGAGACAGGCGGAGATTTCTTGCGTCACCACCTGCACCGAGTGGTAACCATTTCGGTGTGTCTGCGCAATCGCGACCAGTTCAAGGTCTGGTCACTGGGGACGGCTGAGTCGGATGAACGAGAGTTGATCGAGCGTTTCTTCAGCGGTATTGATAAATATACGCCAACCATCGTGTCGTGGAATGGACGTGGCTTTGACCTACCGGTTTTACACTATCGTTCCCTGATCCACGGAGTCCCGGCACCACGTTATTGGGAGACCGGTGACGAGGACAAGGAATTTAAGTGGAATAACTATCTCAGCCGTTATCATCGCCGTCATACCGACCTTATGGATGTGATCTCGGGTTATGAGGGCCGTGCCGTGGCACCCCTGGATGAAATCGCAACGCTATTGGGTTTCCCCGGCAAGATGGGCATGAGTGGCGCCAAGGTTTGGGATGCCTATCTGGAGGGCAACCTTGAGGGAATTCGTAATTATTGCGAGACAGACGTGTTGAACACGTATTTGGTGTATCTGCGCTTCCAGCTCATCAATGGTCACCTGACACCCAGTGAATATGAAAGTGAGTGCATGGTAGTGCGCGCCTCTCTCAAGTCAGAAAACAAAACACACCTGAATGAATTTCTCTCGGCCTGGCATTAAGCTGGCCCTATTTTCAAGAAGTCGCCATGTCACGTCGCAAGAAGTCACGCATCCCCATTAGCTGTACCGCACACATCGAGGGCTTGACCCATGAGGGTAGAGGTGTGGCCCGAATAGAGGGTAAGACCGTATTTGTCGATGGCGCCCTGCCGGGCGAGGAGGTCGAATTCGTTTATACACATACCCATCGCAAACACGATGAAGGAAATGTGACTAGGGTCCTCAAGGCCTCGACCTTGCGCGTACAACCTCAGTGCATCCATTTTGATATCTGTGGTGGCTGTAGTCTGCAACACCTTGAGGCCACCGCACAGATCGAGACCAAACAAAAGGTCTTGCTGGATGATTTGCAACGGATTGGTAAGGTCACCCCTTTGCAAGTGCGTGCACCGCTGACTGGTCCGCACTGGGGCTATCGCCGTAAGGCGCGCCTCGGGGTTAAATACGTCAAGGCAAAGGATCGAGTGTTGGTGGGGTTTCGCGAACGCGGTAAACCCTATCTGGCTGACCTTACATGCTGTGAAGTATTGCACCCGAGTGTGGGGGCGCGTTTGACTGAACTTGCAGCGTTGGTGCAATCGCTGTCTGTCTATGACCGTGTACCCCAGATCGAGGTGGCGGTGGGCGACCTGCAAACCGCCTTGGTGTTTCGACACATGGCAGCCCTGACCGATGCGGACTGTGAAACTCTGACAGACTATGCCAGGTCGGCAAATTTCATTATCTATCTCCAGGCCGAAGGCCCCGATAGTGTCGTTCCTCTCTGGCCGGAGTCTCCCCCTAGCTTGAGTTATAGTCTGCCGCGTTATGGGATTGAGGTGTTATTTCTGCCAAACGACTTTACCCAGGTGAATCAATCTATCAATCTCGACATGGTTGATTCTGCATTAGAACTACTACAGCCACAAAAGACTGACCGAGTGCTGGAGCTCTTCTGTGGCCTGGGTAATTTTTCACTCGCCCTCGCGCAACAGGTACAGGAAGTGATTGCAGTTGAGGGCGAGTCGAGCCTGGTGCAGCGGGCGCGTGAAAATGCGGCACGAAATGGGAGAGATAATATACACTTTCACGTTGCCAACCTTGCGGAAGACAATCAGGAGATGGTCTGGTTGCGTAAGCAACGCTACGACAAGATCCTCCTGGACCCACCCCGTAGTGGTGCAGAAGAGATTATTCGACTGTTAAAGCATACGGGAGCCAAACGCATTGTCTATGTCTCTTGTAGCCCGGCAACCCTGGCGCGGGATGCAGGTATCTTGGTGAATGAGTTGGGGTACACACTGGAGACGGCCGGGGTGATGGACATGTTTCCTCATACGGCACATGTCGAATCGATCGCCTTATTTACACGGAAGAAATAGCAATCTATGGGAATCGAGGTCGAACGAAAATTTCTCCTGCGGGATTCGAGCTGGCGTGAGGCCGCCGATCCCGGTACGCGTTATATGCAGGGATACATTATCGGTGGTAAACAGGCATCTGTGCGGGTGCGTATCGAGGGAGGGCAGGCCTTCCTCAATATAAAGGGTGCGACTCTGGGGGTAACCCGTCTGGAGTACGAATATCCAATTCCCATGGAAGATGCCGAGTCGCTGCTCACTGAATTGTGTGAAAAACCGCTGATCGACAAGCATCGCTATCATGTCCAATATGGCGGACACACTTGGGAGATCGACGTCTTTGACGGCGAGAATGCCGGGTTAGTCGTCGCCGAGATCGAATTGAGTGATGAACACGAGACGTTTGCAAGGCCTGCGTGGCTTGGGCGTGAGGTCTCGGGCGACTCGCGTTACTACAATGTGAGCCTGGTACGTACCCCCTATAAAGACTGGCGTGATGACAGAAACTGAACTTCATCTTGAGGTAGACATTGGCGCACAGCGTATGCGCCTGTTCGAGGGGGGCAGTTTACTTCATGAGTATCATATTGCGACGGCCAGTAATGGTCCGGGCGAGTTAAATGGTAGCGAGTGTACTCCACGTGGTCATCATATCATTCGCGCCAAGGTTGGTAGCGATGCCGCTATTAACAGTATATTCATTGGGCGGCGTCAAACGGGCGAGATATTTTCAGAGGCTATGCGTGTGCAGCACCCAAAGCGCGACTGGATTTTAACGCGCATATTGTGGCTGAGCGGCAAGGAGCCTGGCCGTAATCGTCTCGGACAGGTAGATACCATGCGGCGTTACATTTACATTCATGGATGTCCAGATGCTGAC
>JAHEDA010000011.1 GCA_024641445.1 Gammaproteobacteria bacterium | reverse complement strand
TGATGGTGGAGGTGGCGGGCTTGTGTTCCAGCGCGCCCGCATTGGAGGTGATGCGGCCGGCGGGGATGGCGCCATGGCGCAGGGCCCACAGGAATTCCTCGTACCAGTGCTGACGCTCTTCGGTCTTTTCGACCTCGGCCAGGGCACGCGCCACCCGTTGATAGGTGTCGTCGATCTGCTGGTCGATGATGGAGCCGTCTTTGGCCTTGAGGCGATATTTCTTGTCCCAGATATCGTAGGACGCGGGTTGGTAAGAGACGTCTGCGGCGTGGTGCTTGGCCACGGCCTTGAGCTGCGCATTCTTCATGCTGAGTGATTCCTCCGTGTTGTTATAGTTACTGCTCGCACCAGTGCCGCCCGGTGCCTGTCTCTGGTAAATACGGTGTATCCCCTTGTAAAAACCCTTGCGGACCCGCCGTTCCGTGCGCTTCAGAGACAAAACACTATATGTAGTGTTGGAGGGGTAGCTTATGCGGCTGGATCGATCCTGTCAACAATCTGTAACTCACTCAAGAAAACAGATTATTAGCTTTATATTTCATACAGTTAATAACTGTATCTCCAGTTTATCCACAGGCCTGTGCACAGTCCATCCACAGGCACAAACCACAATATATAGTGGCACTAATATACCTGAAATTACGCTGGTTTCGGGGTTAGCAGGCACTCACGAGGGAGAAAAATTGATCCGGATCAGCGAAATCCCATCTCGCTCTGGGCAGAGACTTGATCAGCGCTAGGGCTAGACCTATATCGCTCCTAACCGCACCTGTCGTTGTCGGTACATACAACGCATACCGCAAATTGAATGTTAGAGGAGATATGTTATGGCACTCGTACGTTATGAACCCTGGAGCATGATGGAGCAACTACGCAAGGAGATGGACCGCATGTATGACCAGCGTGGCGCCACTGAGAATGGCAGCGCCGTCACCAGCGACTGGTCACCCTCGGTCGATGTGAAGGAAGAGGCCAAGCGCTTTGTTATCAAGGCCGACATCCCCGGTGTCGACCCCAAGGACATCGATGTCCACATGGAGAACGGCATGCTCACCATCAAGGGTGAACGCAAGGCCGAGCACGAGGAAAACCGCGAGGGCTACAAGCGCATCGAGCGCAGCTACGGCAGTTTCTATCGTCGCTTCACCATGCCCGACACCGCCGATGCGGAGAAGATCAACGCCACCAGCAAGAACGGTGTGTTGGAGATCACGATCCCGAAGCAGGAAAAGACCCAACCACGCAAGATCAGCGTTAACGGTTAATGTTCGACCCGTCACCCGATAAGGCATGGCACCCCGCCATGCCTATGGGTGATAGCACAATTCTATAGTTAATTTGTTCAAGCGAGTGATAGCAAGGCGGGCAAGGACGAACAAGCGGAGTTTACACGTTAGTAAATGAGCATTGTGAGTCCTTGACCAACACCGCAAGCACCGCTTCAGCAAATTAACCTTCAAGATTGAACTTTTTCACGGTGCGGCCAGTCTCTAGCCTCAACCAGACGGCACCACCACGTTGTCGTATTGGGAGGAACGCCATGAGTACACTGGAGCAACTAAGTCACGGCCTCAATCGTATGTGGGACAACCTGAGTGAGGGTTGGCAACACTTGCGTGAACGCAGCGCACAGGCACTAACGCGATTTAATCCTGTACGTCGCGAGGTTGAAACGCCTTCCGACCAGTTGATGCTGAACGGGGCACGCTGGGGATTCCTCACCGCCGAGGTGCAGGAGACCACCAATGAGGTCATCGTGCGCATGGAGGCGGCGGGCCTGGAGGCCGATGACTTCGACCTCAGCGTGGTAGACGACTGTCTGGTGATACGGGGGGATAAGCAGGCCCGGCGCGAGCACAACAATGGGCGCTATTCATTGTTAGAGTGTGCCTACGGTCGCTTTGAACGTGCGATTCCCCTGCCAGCCAGTGTCGATGAGGCCCGCACCCAGGCCCGTTACAGGCGTGGCGTTTTGAGCGTAACCCTGCCCAAACGGGCACCGACCCCTGGCGGTCGTCGCATTAATATCAACGCAGGATAACAATATGTCATCACTTGGAAGAATACGCACTATCACCGTCGCGGCGCTGGCGCTGCTCTCCCTCTCCGCCCAGGCGGCCTTCCCGTTGGCCGATGGTAACGGCAACAAGTTCCCCAGCCTCGCCCCCATGCTCGAAAAGGCGACCCCGGCGGTGGTGAATATCGCCACCACAGGCACGGTGCGGGTAGAAGGAAACCCGCTGATGAATGACCCCTTCTTTCGCCACTTCTTTGATGTTCCCGATGAACCGCAGATACGCAAGACCCAGAGCCTCGGCTCTGGTGTGGTGGTGGATGCCAAGAACGGTTACATCATTACGAACAATCATGTGATCGATAAGGCCGACGAGATCACCGTCACGACCCGTGACAATCGCGTACTGAAGGCCAGGCTCATCGGCACCGACCCTGACACCGATGTGGCCGTGATTCAGGTCAAGGAGGGCGGTCTCACTGCACTCCCACTGGGCGACTCGGGCAAGATGCGCGTGGGTGACTTTGTCGTTGCCATCGGCAACCCCTTTGGTCTCGGTCAGACCGTGACCTCGGGTATCGTCAGTGCGCTCGGGCGTAGCGGCCTCGGCATCGAGGGTTACGAGGACTTTATTCAGACCGACGCCTCCATCAACCCCGGCAATTCCGGCGGTGCACTGGTGAATCTCAAGGGTGAGATCATCGGCGTCAACACGGCCATCTTCTCCCAGAGCGGTGGCAACATCGGCATCGGCTTCGCCATACCTATTAATATGGTGCGCGAGGTCATGGACCAGCTCGTCAAGCACGGTGCGGTCAAGCGCGGCCGTCTGGGCGCCGAGGCGCAGGACCTCACCCCCGCCCTGGCGCAGGCCTTCAATATCAAGGATGGCCACGGCGCCGTGATTACTCAGGTAAGTAAGGGCTCGCCCGCGGCCCATGCAGGCCTGCAACCCGGCGATATTGTCACCGCGATCAATGGCAATCCGATTCGTGACGCCTCGACCCTGCGTAATACGGTGGGGCTATTGCGTGTGGGTGAGACGGCCACACTCACGATCCTGCACGAGGGCAAGTCCAGGGATGTCACCGCCAAAATTACCGATAGCAAGGGTGATGGCAGTCAGGGCAGTGCAGCCAATCCTCATCTTAAAGGCGCTACCCTCTCTAACATTGAGGAGGGCACCCGTCTCTATGGACGCATAGAAGGTGTACTGATCACCGCAGTGGAACCGGGCAGCCCCGCCGCTGCTGCGGGCCTGCACGCCGGTGATGTGATCGTCTCGGCCAATCGGCACAACGTGAAGAGTGTCGATGAGTTAAACAAGGTCACCCACAAGAGCAAGACCCTCTTGCTCAACATTCGACGTGGTAACGGTGCGTTATTCCTGTATCTACAATAATACCAGTCAGCGACTGACTGACATGAAGCCCGGGTTGACCCGGGCTTTTTTATTTTCCATGTCGACACAAAAGTTTACAGAATCCTTAAAACATACCGGGATATAGAGTTTCATCACCCTGTTAACATCAGCGGTCAATGAAAACAGGTGCCTGGCTCCACATGCCCGCAGTTACACCACACCACATTACTATAATGATCCCGCTTGTCCTGTGCCTACTGACGGCATTGCTGTGCGGTGTGACACCTGCGTTCGGTGCAGAATACAGGGTCGCGGTGCGCGCCAATAACGGGATTGAGGCGGCACGTGCGCAGTGGCAGCCTACGCTTGATTATTTAAATGAGGTTATTCCGCAACACCACTTCAAGCTCGACCCCATCCTGGACATCAACGAATTGAACATCGCGGCACGAAGTCAGGCCTATGATTTTGTCCTTACCAATCCATCATCTTATGTGGTCATCGAACACTTCGCCCATGCCACCGCCCTGGCGACTCTCAATAACAAGCGCGGTGACACTGCACAAAATCACTTTGGGTCGGTAATCTTTACCCGCGCCGACCACGACTCGATCCAGAGCCTCGACGACCTTCGCGGTAAAACCATTATCGGTGTTGCCCCCAATGCCTTCGCCGGTTGGCAATTGGCCTGGTACGAATTCATACGCCAAGGTATCAATCCAGAACGAGACTTCAAGCGCATCGACTTCGCCGATGACCTGCAACAGCGGGTAGTAGAAAGGGTGCTAAGCGGTGATGACGATGTCGGCGTCGTGCGCACGGACCAACTCGAACGCATGGCGGAAGCCGGTGAGTTGGACTTGAGATATATCCGCGTCATCAATCAACAACAGACCGCCAACTTTCCCTACTTCCACAGCACCCCACTCTACCCCGAGTGGCCCTTTGCGGTGTTGCCGCACGTTCCTGCAAGCGATGCCCTGATCGTAAAGGCCAGCCTCCTTGCCATCACCGCAAAGAATCCCGCGGCCATGGCGGGACAATACATGGGCTGGGTACAACCCCTGGACTATCAGCCCGTGCGATCACTACTGGCCAGCCTGAACCAACTTCCTGGCCAAGGCTCTTTCCAGCCACTCAAAGATATCCCCAGCTGGGTCTGGTTAATCATCGTCCTCACCCTCATGGCCTGGCTCGCCAACCACATAGTACGTCGCTATACTGCCTCAAAAGCCGCTACAATCGTGTTGAAGTAATTTACATGCCCTCTCCACCCGACGATGAAGGCAGTCGGTAACGCCTCGAATAGCCATGCGTATATGACAAGATTCGGCATTACACACAAGATCACCCTGCTCTCCGCACTACTGGTGAGTATTACAGCCGGGACGATCGCATGGGTGTTTTATCACAATACGACCAATCTGCTTGTTAACAATGTCCTCAATGACATTACCACCCACGTTGAGCGTAACGCTCAGAGCCTGGCACTTCACATTGAGTCGCTGCGTGAGGACGTACAGTTTGTTACGACCATGCGGGTCGCTAGTGAAATCAGTGAAACCATCAACCACAACCGCACTAACAGTGCAGCGCGAACACACCTGGCTGAGCAATTCCAATTATTACTGAAGTACAAACCGGCCTACCTACAGGCACGCCTGATACTGAGCAATGGACGCGAGTTGGTGCGCGTTAACCGTGATGGTAATGTCATCAGGAGTGCCACGGAGGCAGACCTACAGGATAAATCTCACTCGGGATATTTTATTGCAGCGATGCACTCTGCAAACGATGTCTATTTATCGCAGATTGAACTCAATCGCGAACATAACGAGATTTCCATCCCCCACCAACCCGTCATTCGCGCCCTTGCAAAATTGCGCAATCCAAAAACCGGGGAGGTAGTCGGACTGGTCGTGGTGAACATGGACATCGGTCAGTTTTTTGCACAACTCAACCAGCTCTATATCGAGCAAGACTACAAGCTCTATATCACAAATGAGTCTGGCTACTATCTGCAACACCCCGATCCCAATAAAACCTTTGCCTTTGAGTACGCACGACAATATCGCGCACAGGAGGACTTTCCACTCCTCTCGAAATTCTTCGTACCCGGTAACACCTTACACTCACTCAAACTACTGCCCTCACAGACCGACAACCACATCGCAGTGGTCTACACCAAGGTACAGATCGATCAACACGACCCAAGCCGTTTCATTGCTATTGGCCTCAATCGCCCCTACCAGGAGATCATTGACTCCGAACGGGTCGTGCTTGAGCCCGCTGTTATCTGGGCCTTGGTACTGATTGCACTGGGGACACTCTTTGCCTATCTCTTTGCCCGAATCCTGCTAACGCAGCTTACTCAGGTCATTCACAATATCCGGAACTTCAGCCATAACCGTGAACATAAGCATCTACCTTTGAACCGACGCGATGAGATCGGAATCCTGGCACGCGCTTTTGCAGAACTCGCGCAAGCAGTGGAAGATAGTGAATCTTCACTCCGTAATCTCAATCTGAATCTTGAACAAAGAATTATCGAGCGCACTCGCGAACTTGAGCATGAGCTCAACCAACATCGCGAGACGGAACTGCGCTTGCAGGATTCGCAACAGATGCTTGGCGCGGTGCTGGACACCATACCTGTCCGATTATTTTGGAAAGACCGCCAGGGTCGCTATCTCGGTTGTAATAATCTCTTTTTGCAGGATGCACATCTCGAACACCAAACTCAAATTATTGGCAAGACCGATCACGACATGGTCTGGCATGAAATTGCAGATCAGTATATAGCTGATGATCGCAGTGTTATGGAGAGCGGCAATGCCAGACTCAATGTTGAGGTCCCTCAAACCAGGTCCGACGGTCAGGTAATATGGTTGGAAACGAGCAGAGTTCCGCTACGGGATCACAACAATAAGGTCATTGGAATACTTGGTACCTATCAGGACATTTCGGAGCGTAAGAAAATTGAGCGGATGAAAAATGAGTTCATTTCAACCGTGAGTCATGAATTACGCACCCCGCTCACTTCGATTCGCGGGGCCCTGGGTCTTATCGATGGTGGTGCCGTCGGAAACGTACCCGAAAAAATGGCGCCCCTTTTCACGATTGCGCACAACAATACCGAGCGCCTGCTGTTATTGATTAACGATATCCTCGACATTCAGAAGATCGAATCGGGTCAAATGAGATTTCATTTACAACCGCTTGAGCTTTCACCTTTTCTGGAGCGTACACTGCGCGACTCCCAGACCTATGCAAGACATTTCCATGTGAACTTCCAGTTGGGCGAACTCTGTCCTGACACATGGCTTGAGACCGACCCTGATCGACTGCATCAGGTCCTGAGTAATCTGTTATCCAACGCGGCAAAGTTTTCTCCTGAACACAGCGTGGTAACCCTTACGGCGACCAAGCAATCTGGTGTCGTCCGTATCAGTGTCATCGACAGCGGTCCGGGTGTACCCGATGATTTTCGTGACCAAATCTTTAAGCGTTTCAGTCAGTCGGATGCTACCGACACTCGCCGCGCGGGAGGCACCGGACTTGGTCTCAATATCAGCAAGACCATCACGGAGCGTCTGGGTGGCCGTATCGACTTCACCAGCACCGTCGGACAGGGCTCAACCTTCTTTGTAGAGCTGCCCGAGAAAACAATGGCACGCCCCAGTGGTGCGGGCAAGACTGTAAACAAAGCAGACGATTCTCATCACATCCTGATTATTGAGGACGATCCGGATGTCGCAGCCCTGCTAGTGCTCTTGCTTGAGGATGCCGGCCAGCACGCCGAAACGGCCTACACGGCCAAACAGGCACTGGAGCTGGTGCAGCAACAACCGCTACGGTTCGATGCAATCACCCTCGATCTCATGCTACCGGACATGGATGGCTTCAAATTACTGCGCGCCATCCGAAAATTGCCGGGACTTGGCTCCCTGCCCATCATTGTTATCTCCGCAGTGGCCGATGCGACCAAACAAAAGATCAACGGCGGTGCGATTGAGGTCCTTGAATGGCTCAACAAACCCATCGATAAGGCCCATCTGCTAGGCATCATTGAGGCCCTTCCTAAAAAACAACATCTACCTCGCATCCTTCACGTCGAAGATGAGACCGATGCACATATTGTTGTCGGCAAGATTCTGTCAGGGCTGGCCTCTCTGGAGCTGGCAAAAGACCTTGCTACCGCGCACACACTCCTGCAACAGAATACCTATGATCTCGTCTTGCTCGACCTGCAACTGCCAGATGGCTCGGGACTGCAATTGATCAAACACCTGCATGCCCTGTCACCACCACCACAGATTGTGATCTTTTCCGCGCACGAGGTCAGCACTGATGTGGCTAAAGCGGTAAATAGCGTTTTGTTAAAGTCACAGACAAGCAATGAGACCCTGCTTAAAACCATTCGACGGATATTGGCGAGTTCATAACATATCCCACTCATCGTTAGGTCCAAATGCACCGGACTCGTCCAAAATTAATAACCATTATCTTCACAGTGATACTGTGCCGTTCACGCCCGAGCCTCGACCCTGCTATTGGCATAGGCTAAGCTAGTAGGCAAATCAACAACAGATTCCATCAGGCCCAACGCATGAGCAAACTTGAAAAGATACTTTATGTAGAAGACGAACCCGATATCCAGGCCGTTGCCCGCATCGCACTTGAGAATGTTGGCGGCTTCACCCTTGATATCTGTAGCTCCGGTCAAGACGCCCTCAACAGGGCTGAAAGTTTTGCCCCGGACCTGATCCTGTTGGATGTCATGATGCCTGGCATGGATGGCCCCTCGACCCTTAAGGCCCTGCGCGGCATACCCGCCCTGGCCAAGACTCCGGTGATGTTCATGACCGCCAAGGTACAGCCCCACGAAATTGAACACTTCAAGAGTCTGGGTGCCCTCGACGTGATCCCCAAACCTTTTGACCCCATGACCTTGTCTGACACGGTTCGCAAGGTCTGGAACACGGCCCAGCAATAACCTAGCGAAAACCTAGGGTTATAAAAATAATTATAATATACTTGTTTTTTACTTATCCACCCTCTATATTAGTAAACAGTTAATTACTAAATAGGAGGCTTATCATGTCTGGATTAATTGCCAATTTCCCTGCTGACGGTGTGGTCACGATCAACCGTGTGATCCTGCGCCCCGAGTACTCTCTCGACGACCTTCAGGAACGCGTGGCCTTCCTGTGTGAGAACGTCAAGACCTACCACTCTGATACCGGTTTTATCGGTGGCTTTGTTGCCCTCAATAGTGGCGCCGTCTCCAACGAGGGCTCCACCGTGGGCCAGGCCGTGGAGAGTCCCATGAAGGGCAAAGAGGCCTTGATCATTACCTTCTGGAAGAGCTTCGACGAGCACGAAGAGTCTCACAAGAGTGACACCTTCCAGCCCCTGTTCAAGCAGGTACTGGAGCTGTGTGAGAATGGCAACGAGGAAATCGCCTATGAGATGCTCTGGTCCGGCCAGGCCTATTCGGGTGCCGACGCCGAAAAGGCCCGTGAGGCCAAGGCCCTCCACGCGGCCTAAATCAAACCTACTGGAAGTAAGTCAAAACGCGCCCTCGGGCGCGTTTTTTTTGCCACTTCCGTGACCTCCAATTCCCCACTAAATGCCTCTTCCAGCAAATAAAACCAACTTATATGGCGAAAGGTATTACTAGGGCGTCAAAGCGCGAAGATTTCTTTATTTTCCGCCTGAAAATGGATACCTTAGTCACCCCTGAATAGACCTGTAATCTTACCCAACGTACAGAAACTTAAAGAATTACTTGGGTATTCACAGAACTAGCAAAACCAGTTACGGCAAGCCTGACTGGATTCGCAGACTGGGTGTTTGGACCAGCCAGGGTAACTGGGCACACGAATCACTTTTACTTTCATAACTTCAAAAACCAACTAAAGGAGTCACCACGATGCCTACATTCGTTCGTACCGACAAGTGCGATGGTTGTAAGGGCCAGGACAAGACGGCGTGCATGTACATCTGCCCGCATGACCTGATGAAACTGGACAAAGATGGTTCCGAGACCGGCCATGCAATGAAGGCCTGGAATCAGGAACCCGAACAGTGCTGGGAATGCTATTCCTGCGTCAAGATCTGCCCACAGCAGGCAATCGAGGCCCGTCACTATGCGGACATCGTTCCCCTCGGCGGTTCAGTACAGCCACTGCGCGGTTCTGACTCCATCATGTGGACCATCAAGTTCCGTAACGGTACGCTGAAGCGCTTCAAGTTCCCTATCCGTACGACTCCAGAAGGGTCTATCGATCCTTACGGTGGCAAGCCCGCGGCAGACTACGCAAAGATCAGCGCGTCTGGTTTCTTCGTACAGCACAATGGTTACCGCGTCGGTAACCCTGCTGAACTGATCCGCAAGAAGTAAACCTGATTACAAAACTTAAAGAATAGAGGTACTTACAATGGCTGGAGAATTTGGTAAACCGGAAGTCGTCCAGGAAGAGGTTGACATCCTGATTATCGGTGGCGGTATGGCTGCTTGCGGCACCGCTTACGAAATCGGCCCATGGGCCAAACAGGCAGAAAAGGCGATGGGTCGTCCCATCAAGGTCAAGCTGGTCGATAAGGCCGCGATGGACCGTTCCGGTGCAGTTGCACAGGGTCTTTCCGCTATCAACACCTACATCGGTTCTGAACAGGACCCTGCAGACTACGCACGCATGGTCTCCAACGACCTGATGGGCATCACCCGTGACGACCTGGCCTATGACCTGGGCCGTCACGTCGACGAGTCTGTCCACCTGTTCGAGGAATGGGGTCTACCGATCTGGAAGACCGATGCAAATGGTGAGCGTCACGACGGTTCCAAGGGTATGCCTGCACTGAAGGACGGCGGCAAGCCCGTACGTTCCGGTAAGTGGCAGATCATGATCAACGGCGAATCCTACAAGTGGATCGTCGCTGAGGCCGCGAAGAAGGCCCTCGGTATGGAAAATATCGAAGAGCGTATCTTCATCGTCAAACTGATCAACGACAAGAACGACAAGAACCGCATCGCCGGTGCCATCGGTTTCTCTGTACGTGATCACAAGGTGATGGTCTACAAGTTCAAGGCCTGTCTGCTGGTTGCTGGCGGTTGCGTCAACATCTTCCGCCCACGTTCAGTCGGTGAAGGTACTGGCCGCGCCTGGTACCCGGTATGGAACGCTGGTTCTACCTACGCCATGGCTGCTGAGGCCGGCGCCGAGCTGACCATGATGGAAAACCGCTTCGTACCTGCCCGTTTCAAAGACGGTTACGGTCCAGTAGGCGCATGGTTCCTGCTCTTCAAGGCCCAGGCCACCAATGCCTTTGGTGAAACCTATATGACGAAGAACAAGGAAATGCTGAACGACTATCCTCCCTATGGTCAGGCCGCTGTTCCTGCATCTTGTCTGCGTAACCACCTGATGCTGAAGGAAATGAAGGAAGGCCGCGGTCCGATCTGGATGGACACCGTTACCGCCCTTGGCAAACTGAAGGAAACCCTGTCTCCTCGCGAAGTTAAGCACCTTGAAGCCGAGGCGTGGGAAGACTTCCTCGACATGTGTGTTGGCCAGTGTGGTATCTGGGTCGGTGAGAACATCGAGCCCGAGAAGAAGAACTCCGAGCTAATGCCGACCGAACCTTACCTGCTTGGTTCACACTCTGGTTGCTGCGGTATCTGGGCATCTGGTCCAGAAGACGTTGGTGCGCCAACCGATGAAGGCCATGCCGACAAGGCCAAGATCCCGTCTCACCTGCCCAAGGGCTGGAGCTGGGGCTATCGTGGTATGACCACGGTTGCTGGTCTGTTCACCGCCGGTGACGGTGTGGGCGCCTCTGGCCACAAGTTCTCCTCCGGTTCACACGCTGAAGGTCGTATGTGTGCCAAGTCCATGGTCAAGTTCGTGGTTGATAACAAGGACCACAAGCCTGAGCTGGACACCGATGTGGCTACCCTGGTTGCCGAGATCTATAAGCCAGTTATGAACTACATGGAGCACCGCAACTACTCCACCGCGATCGACGTTAACCCCCACTACATCACACCCAAGATGCTGCAGTTCCGTCTGCAGAAGATCATGGATGAGTATGTAGCCGGCGTTGCCACTTACTACACCACCAATGAGCACATGCTCAAACTGGCGCAGGACAAGCTGGACATGCTGAAGGAAGACGCCGAGAAGATGCGTGCGAAAGACCTGCACGAACTGCTCCGCGCCTGGGAAAACTACCACCGTATCCTGACGGCAGAGGCTCATTTGCAGCACATCCTGTTCCGTCAGGAGTCACGTTACCCTGGCTTCTACTATCGCGCCGACAAGAACTTCGTCGACGAGGAGAACTGGAAGTGCTTCGTTAACTCGATCTATGACAAGACCACCAAGAAGTGGAACTGCTTCAAGCGCGCCCATGTCGATATCGTCGACAAGAGCAAGCTCTTCAAGGCAGCCGCCCACTAATTAGTGGTACGCGTCGCAAGACAATAAACGGGGCCGCAAGGCCCCGTTTTTTTGCCCAAAATAAGTATAACCCCCGGTTTTCACAGTATTTTCTGGCCGATCTAATTACCCGATGCCCTGCCGGAGTGGGTTATAATTGACCACATCAGCGAATTCACAGTGGTAAATCTCAATGAACGATCAATTCGACAGCCCCTATAAAAGCCCGGTGCAGCCACAGCAGCTCACCGAAGACAGCAAGTTTTGCTTCAGTTGCTATCCTGGCATCAGCTGCTTCAATGCTTGCTGCAAACAGGCAGACATAACACTCGCCCCTTACGATGTCATCCGCCTGAAGCAGCGTCTCGGGATTAGCTCAAGCGATTTCCTTCAGCAACACACCGTGCCCTTCACCATTGATGCCGACGGCACCCCAGGCATTAAGATGCGTACCACCGACGTCGATCCCGTGTGCCTATTTCTGGACGAAGAGACGGGTTGCAGCGTATACGAAGATCGCCCCACTGCCTGCCGTTACTATCCCATGGGCCTGTTGACCTCACGGCGCTCGGATGAATACCACGATGAACAACACTTTGCGATAGTGAAAGAGAAACACTGCCAGGGTCACTTTGAACAGCGTGAGCTCACCGTGGGCGAATACCGCAAGGAACAGGATGTCGAGATCTATGATGAGTTAAACCGGGATTTTTATCGCATCATTATCAAGAAGAAGTCCGCAGGCCCAGGTATCGGCAAGCCCTCGAAGATGAGTCAGGAATTCTTCTTTATGGCCGCCTACGATATCGACCGTTTCAAGGATTTTCTCACCTCCAAGAATTTCCGTAGCGTGTATGACCTTACCGATGAGGAATACAACACCATCCTCAACGACGATATTGAACGCCTCAAGTTTAGTTATCGCCTGTTAAAACAGGTCTTGTTCAATGAGCCGGGTGTACCACTCAAAGATAATGCCCTGCAGAAACGCATGGAGGAACGCAAGGAGGTTATTGAACTTCGGCAGAAAGCCGAGCTGGAACTGGCCAAGCAAAAGGCACCGTTCGAGGACTATATCCAGGACTAACGCACGTTTTTACTAACAAAAAAAGGGCCCTTGCAGCCCCTTTTTTTGCCTTCACCTAACAAGGAAGATTCTACTTATTAGCGACGGACTCCTTGCGGAACAGGCCGCGATTATTGGCACGCTCCCACTGTTGCACCTGTTTCATCACCAGCCCCATGGCCTCGGAATAAGGGACAGTACCGGCCTTGCGGATAATATCCATTCCCTCGCGACTCAGGGCATAGGTGATGAATTGCTTCACCCTGGGGTCGGCCTTGTCACCGATGGTGACGAGGTAGAGCGGGCGATAAAGCATGTAATCACCGTTTTTGATATTTTCAAATGTAGGTTCCTTACCCTCCAGCTTGAGGATTTTCACGTTGCGTCGCTTGGCACTGCTGATACCGGTCACACCAATGCCGAGGGGATTTTTCTCAATACCCTGCTCCAGAGGGCCTGACTCCTTCATGACGTACTTGGACTTGAACTCCTGATCGAAGTCTGCAAACACCAGTGCGCGCAGGGTACGACCAACACCAGAGACCTTACCCTGGCGAATATAGACTTCTATCGGCTCATTACGACCGCCCAGCTCCTTCCAGTTTTTATAATGACCAAGGAAAAGACCCTGCAGTTGATCAAAGCTAATACTCTCAACCGGGTTGCTCTTGTTCACGATCACGGCGAGTGCATCCCAGGCAACCGGGACCTGATAGGCACCGCGCTCGAGTGGGTTATCCTCCATCGCGGCTCGGCAGGCGCCGCCGATATTGATACTGCCATTCGTGGCATCTCGTATTCCCTTGGTCGCACCACCACCGCGCAGATCGACGTGAATGTGGGTCTTCTTCTCAAAGCCCTTGGCCAGCTCGGCCATGAAGGCCTTCTTGCTGATACCACAACCTTCCCAGAGCAGAGTATTGGCCGGGTCCGCCGCCAGCACCACCAGACTGTATGTGCTAAAGCAGATCCCCAATACGGCACTGAATAGACATCGATAGATACTCATCTCAACCTCCAGTTTTAAATTAATACTCAATAATTAAATTATAAAACTCTTATATTGTTTTTATCGTGTCCCTAATTTTAGACCATATCAGTCTGTCAGAACGAAACATTACCAGGGTTTATTCGGATATCTGGGCGAAACAGGCAAATTGCCAAGATGGGCGCCTGAGTTTTGTCGTCAAAAAGTATAAAAAAAGCCCCCTTTCGGGGGCTTTGTACATCAAGCAAACTCGCTGGATTACTTTTTGGCGATCGCGTTCAGCTTGTTCGGGGCAATCACCTGCCCGTCGAGACCGGATTGCTTGAAGTCTTTACCATAGGCCACCGACATCAGGGTGGAGTAATACACCACTGGCATTTTGAACTTGGTCTTGTACTTAGAGTTGATCTGGTCCTGATAGACCTCGACGTTCATCTGACAGACAGGGCAGGGTGTCACGATCATGTCGGCGCCACCGTCGTAAGCGGCTTCAATAATGTCCTTGATCAAGGCCTGAGATTTTTCAGGCTCGGAGAAGGCCAGCGCACCACCACAGCATGAGACCTTCTTCTGGTAGTTTTCCACCGGCTCGGCACCCATGGTCTCTACCAGCTTATCGAGGTACTTGGGATTCTCGAACGACTCACCCTGAATACCGAACGGACGATTGGTCTGACAACCGACGTATCCGGCGATCTTGATCCCTTCCAGTGGCTTTTTGACGTGCTTGCCCAATGCGTCATAACCAAAGTCTTCGATCAGAACCTCGACCATGTGACGCACATTTTGATTGGCCTTGACATTAAGACCAGCGGCGGCCAAGGCCTCGTTGGTCTCTTTCATCAGGTGTTCGCTATGCAGCAAACGGTCTTTGGTCTCACGTGTAGCCAGCCAGCATGCCGCACAGGTGGCGACGATGTCCTGCCCGGCATTGTGCTGTTCGGACAGGGCCATGTTACGCGCTGAGAGTGCCAGGCGTGGCAACTCACCGCCCTCGGCATAACCGATAGAGGCAGAACAGCAGTTCCAGTCTGGGATGGTATTGAGCTGGATATCCAGCACGTCACACATGCTGTCGACTGAGACCTGGTAATTGGAACCGGATGCAGCCTTCTGCGATGAACAACCGGGGTAAAACGAATATTCTTTTTTCGCCATGTTAATTCACCTCAATCCTAAAATTTCTGCATCT
The DNA here is from genome assembly GCA_024641445.1 of Gammaproteobacteria bacterium. GTDB lineage: Bacteria > Pseudomonadota > Gammaproteobacteria > UBA6429 > Thiohalophilaceae > JAHEDA01. The sequence goes on along the minus strand of JAHEDA010000011.1, from coordinate 5,041 downwards.
TGGCGGCTTCGATCTCACGCGCCTTCTTCAGAATGGCGTGCAGGCCCTTGGTATCCTTGATGCCGTGGCCACCGAAGTACTCCATCGGGCTCATGCGCTTGGTCTTCACCATATTGATGCCGAGTGGCGCCATCTTCAGTGCAGTCTTGATACCGCTGACGAGACCGTTCATGAAGTACAGCGCGATGCCGAGCTTCAATTCGTTAACGCGCCCCTTCTTGCTGAGGTTGTCCCAAAACAGCTTGGCGAATTTACGCGTGGGCTGATTCTTGGGGGCAATACCAAGACGGTGAGCATAATTGGCTAAACCGTGCATGATGTGAGTGATTGGCAACTCACGTGGGCAACGCACGATACAGTTGTAACAGGAGGTACACATCCACATAGAACTGGAGGTGAGCACCTCATCACGCTTGCCTGCACGGATCATCATAAAGATTTCCTGCGGCGGGTGATCCCAGGCCGGGCCGAGTGGGCAGGAGCCGGAACAGACACCACACTGCATACACATCTTCACCCATTGACCTTCTTCCACGTTCGCCTCGACTTCCTTGAGGAAGCTGTTGCGGTAACGTTCGACTACTGCGGTATTTGCGCTCATCATCGACTCCTAGAACTTGAATGGGCTCATGCCGACCTTTTCAACGGTCGCGGCCATGTCATTGATCAATTGCGGCGCACGCTCAATATCGGTGATCGCCACTTCATAAGTTGCCACGCGTTCGGTCTCCAGATTGAGTGTGGTGAGTGTGTCGTTCACCTTGCTCATGCGGTAGTGCGCCATCTCGGAACCCTTCACAAAGTGACACTGATAGTTGTCACCCTTCTGGCAACCCATCAGCACCACACCGTCATAACCGCTGTTGAGTGCATCGGTGAGCCAGATGGTATTGACTGAACCGAGGCAACGTACCGGAATCACGCGGGCAAAGGCGCTGTATTCGATCTTGCGCATGGCGGCCATATCGAGTGCCGGGTAGGCATCGTTCTCACAGGCAAGAACCAGGATACGCGGCTTTTCGGAGAACTCGTCCGGGATATCGATGTTCTTCAACTGCTGACCAACGGTATCCACCGAGTAGTTCTCGAAGGAGATAACTCGCACCGGGCAGGCACCCATACAGGTACCGCAACGGCGGCAACGTGCCTCGTTGAAGACCGGGAAGCGTTGTTCGTCTTCGTCGATGGCGCCGAAGGGGCACTCTACCGTACAACGTTTACACTGGGTACAACCTTCACGACGGAAGCTGGGGAAGGACAGGTCACCCGAACGTGGGTGTGCGGCGCGACCCTGACCGGCATTTTCGACCGCCTGAATGGCCTTGAGTGCGGCACCTGTGGCGTCTTCCATCGCCTGTTCCATATCCATGGGACGACGCACGGGGCCACAGGTATAGATACCGGTGCGGCGGGTCTCATAGGGGAAACAGATAAAGTGTGAATCATTAAAGCCCTGCTTCAACAACGGAATGTCCTTGCCCTGACGATAGTCCAGGTTCAGCACAGACTCATTGTTGCTCTTCCACTGACCGGGTTCGTCCTGTTTCACCACCTCGATATCGACGCCGGAGTTCGGCACCATACCGGTGGCCAACACCACGAGGTCGGCCTTCTCTTCGGTATCTTCATTCAGGATTAAATCCTTGAACTTGACGGTACCGTCAGTGGTGACCTCGTTGACTTGACCCTTGGTGAAGGTCACACCCTTGTTCTGACCGGAACGATAGAAGTCCTCACCACCGGCACCAGGGGTGCGCAGATCGGTATAAATAATGTTGGTGTCGATAGCAGGATTGGCATCCTTGAAGTACATGGCCTGCTTGACGGAATCCAGACAGCAGTGACCGGAACAGTAGTTCAGGTGGCCTTCCTTGGTGGAACGCTGCCCCGCACACTGTACAAAGGCGACGCTCTTGATCTCTTTACCATCTTTGTTCTTGAGCGGCGCGCCATTGGCGGCCTTGGCCATGGCATCGAGCTCGGCCTGGGTCACCACATTCTTGGCCTTGCCATAGCTAAACTCAGTTAGCTTGCTGGCATCGTACTCGGTATAACCCGAGGCCTGAATGATGGCGCCAACGTTCTCGGTCGTGGTGGAGCCACTCTCGGTAGTGATGTCCACGGCGAAACGACCGGGCGCACCCGAGGTCTTGGTCAGGGTGGAATTGAGGTGGACCTTGATCTGGCTGTTGCCTTCAATCGCCTTGATAAGCGCTGCCACACCGGTATCTTCCGGATTGGCATAGGGCGCCTTCTGTGGGATGCGCCTCCACGCCTTGCCAGCACTACCACCGAGTGTTCCCGTCTTTTCGATCAGGATCACGGGGTAACCAGTCTTGGCAGCCTCCACCGCCGCTGTCATGCCAGAGATGCCACCACCGACCACCAGAATGTGACGGTTATAGGTCGCCTTTTCACTACCCTGGGGCAGGGTCATGAACTTGGTCTCGGTCACGGCCATGCGTATATAGTCGTCGGCCATCTCCTGAGTCGTCTCCTGCGCCTCATCGGTAGCAGGGCGGACCCAGATCACACCCTCTCGCAGATTCGCACGGGTCATGGCCACGCCCTCGAAGCGGAAGGCCTCGGTCTTGGCGCGACGTGAACAGGCACAGATCGCAACGCGGTTCACACCCTCGCTATCGATATCGTTCTGGATCATCTTCACGCCATCGGCGTTACACAGAAAGTCATGCTCACGCACGACATGGGCCTTGGCATCACGCGTTGCCACCTGGGCCAATTGCTTGGTATCCAGACGGTCGCCGATTCCGCAACCCTTACAGATGTATGCTCCAATCTTTACGTCTGCCACGATTTAACCCTCCATCCCGGCTGCGCGATTCACTACCTGAATAGCGCGCAGGGCGCTGGCGGTAGCACTCTGTACTGCGCGGTTTACATCCAGTGCATCGGATGAGCAACCGGCAGCGAAGATCGCGCCGTTTGATTCGTCTTGTTCTATAAAGCCATGCTCGTTCACAGTCACCTTGATCGGAAAGTCACCGACGGGGACGCTCGGCTCCATACCCACCGCAAGTACCACCAGGTCATGCGGGTTGGCATAGCGCTGATAACCCTCGGTGTTGACACCGTGCAGCACCGGATTACCCGTGCTCTTGTCTTCATCAATGCGAGCGACCTTGGACTTCACGAAGGTGACATTAGGATCGTTCTTCACCATCTGATGGAAGTCATCAATGCGGTCAATAGCGCGAATGTCGATGTAGTAGATCGAGGCCTTGCCCTCATCACCAAACTTCTCTCGCACATAGGTGGACTGCTTGAGTGAGGCCATACAGCATATACGTGAACAATGCTTGAGGTAATTGCGATCACGCGAGCCAGCACACTGAATAAAGGCGATATTCTTTGCCTCTTTGTTGTCGGAGGGCCGCAGGATCTTGCCGCCGGTAGGACCGTGCGGGTCCGCCAGGCGCTCGAATTCCACGCTGGTGATGACGTTGGCAATCCGGTCGTAACCATAGGGCTGAATCTTGTTGGCATCGAAGGGACGCCAGCCGGTGGCCCAGATGATGGCGCCAACGGTGAGCTTCGCGCTCTCTCCCTTCATATTGAGGTCGATGGCATTGACCGGACAGGCGGACTTGGCCTTGTCGGCATCCGCCGTGCCGATAATGCGTGGGTCGATGACATAACGCTGTGGGTAGGCCATCGCATGGGGCAGGTAGGCACCCTTGCGCTGACCAAGGCCGTAGTTGTGCTCATCGTCAAACTGCACATCCACCGCCTCGCCACAGGCGCCGCAGGTGGTGCAATTTTCATTGACAAAGCGTGGATTGATTTTCAGTGAGACGCTGTAGTTACCCGCATCACCACTAACACCCGTCACCTCGGTCATGGTCATCAGGCGCACATTTTTATTTGCACGCAAACGCTTGAGGTTGATCTCCATACCACAGGTGGGATGGCACAGTTTTGGGAAATAACGATAGAGCTGGCTAACACGACCACCGACGGTGGGGTTCTTCTCTACCAGGATAACTTGCTTGCCGCATTCGGCCGCCTCCAGAGCTGCCGTCATGCCGCTAATACCCCCACCCACTACGAGAATGGTCTGGTTGGTTGCGACGATCTCCGCCATCGGTCCTCCTCAAATCAACGGATATGGACCCAGGAGTCTCGCTCTTACTGTACGAGACGAGGTCCCTGAGTTTGTTTTTTGAAACCGGTTAGTGCTTTTTATTCTATTGGCTGACAGGCGTTGCATCGAACAGTGCACGCGTCCCTTCTTGCCCGGAGTGTACACCGATTACACGCACCTGCGCCGTATATGCCCAAGGCGCGTAACAGTGACCGATAGCGTCCATAAAGACAAGTCAGATTTATCTAAGCGCGCATAAGCGTATTTTATTTTTGAGGGGTATATATAAGTGTGGCAAAGGGGCTTTATTTTCTGAGTCTATTGCTCAGCTATTCTTGTGCTAGGCTTTTATCCTAGGCGCAGCCATGCGCGTTATACTCGGTATTTCCTTGAGATTTAACAGGTTTTAAGGGTTTAGATTTAGTATATAATTATTTAATTATTTACTTAGTTTTCCTGATTGGCTACCCAATAACCGGGCCTCTATAATCGCGCCCCCACCGAAGATCCAAGGCTGAGCTATGTCTGTCGTTCACAACCCCATCAAGGCGCCTGAAGGGCGTATCGAAGTCAAGAATACCACCTGTTATATGTGCGCCTGCCGCTGTGGTATCCGCGTCACTCTGCGTGACGGTGAGGTCCGCTATATCCAGGGCAACCCTGAGCACCCCCTGAACAAGGGCGTGATTTGTGCCAAGGGCGCCTCGGGCATCATGAAACAGTATTCCCCCGCCCGCCTGACCCAACCGCTGAAGCGTAAGGAAGGTGCCGAGCGTGGGGCTGCTGACTTCGAGGCCATCAGTTGGGATGAGGCCTTCGGCATCATGGAAAAGCGCCTGTCCAAGATCCGCGCCACCGACCCCAAGAAGTTCGCGCTGTTTACCGGCCGCGACCAGATGCAGGCCCTCACCGGCCTGTTCGCCAAGCAGTTCGGCA
>JAHEDA010000191.1 GCA_024641445.1 Gammaproteobacteria bacterium | reverse complement strand
GGGTCGTGTTTGCCTGAGCGGTCTGGCCTTTTCCGAATAGTGCGCTGATGAGTTTATTTCTGTTATGCCCGCGCGTGTACCCGCAAGGGTGAAGGCGGGAATGATGCACCGATCAACAAGCCCTTCGCGGCGTCTATCCTCGATTATGATAATTTGCATACATCACCAACAGCGGCATCCGAATGGGATGCGTATTACTCACTGCGTTGGCGCGTATTGCGTGAGCCGTGGGGGCAGCCTCTCGGCAGTGAGCGAGACGAGTATGAAGATAACAGTTTTCATGTAATGGCCACCGACACCACGACTGGCAACCTAATCGGAGTAGGCCGCCTGCATCGAAACACGCCACAGGAGGCGCAAATCCGCTATATGGCAGTGGAACCCAATGTACGGCAACGGGGTGTGGGTGCATCGCTGTTGCAAGCACTTGAGACAGAGGCCAGACGTCTGGGCACCACCACCATCATCCTGAACGCACGCCAGGCCGTAGCCGGATTTTATACTCGGTACGGCTACATCACGATCGCACCATCGCACACCTTGTTTGGCGCCATTCCGCACCTATTAATGCAGAAGCACCTAGACAAAGATTAACGCCATCATGACCTCACCCCTCCCCGTCCTCTTTATTACTCATGCCAGCCCATTTCTGGCCACAGACGTCGACAAGGGAAATGAGTTTCGAGCCTGGGGAAAGTCACTGCCCACGCCAAAGGCCATCCTGGTGTTTTCAGCGCACTGGGAGACCAATCGTCTCAGCTTCGGCGAAACGTCACCCCACACACAGCTCATCTATGACTTTGGTGGCTTTCCTGACGATCTCTATCAACTCCAGTACCCCGCACCGGGTGCAACGGAGTGGCTGGAGCCAATTCGTAACTTATTAGAAGGTTATGGCCAGATCGAAGAGACTCAGCGTGGACTGGATCACGGCGTGTGGGTGCCGTTTCTGCACCTGTGGCCAGAGGCGAATATCCCGATATTGCAAATGACCATGCCGAGCACGATGAGCAACCAGGATTTATTTGATCTGGGTAGACGCCTTGCACCACTACGCGAGCAAGGTGTCCTGATCATCAGCAGTGGCGCCCTCACACATAATCTGCGCGAGGCCTTCCGCCGCCGCTATGCACAGCCACCTGAATGGGTAACACAATTCGACCAGTGGGTAGTGGATACGGTAAACGGGGATCGTTCTGACTTGTTAGAGTGGGAGACAAGGGCACCTTTTGCCCTGGAGAATCACCCTACCCCAGAACACTTCCGCCCGCTCCTGATTGCCGTCGGTGCGGCATCCGAGGCCGACGCGGTGCAGTCCCCGATTACGGGCTATGAGATGGGCGTCTTCTCACGCCGCTGCATAGAATTTTATGCAGTAACTACTGGGTAGAAAATTCCAGGCGCTCCTCCAATGCCTTGAGTGCCTGTTTGGCACACTCGGCATCCTTGTCGCCGCCCGGTGCACCACTGACACCCAGGGCACCGATGCGATAACCGCCGGTGGAGATGAGCACACCACCCTCCATCATGATGATGCCAGTGATATGATTCATCTCCGGGCGAATGTCCGCCCGGTTTGCGCGAAACTCGGCCGAGTCGGTACCCGACATCACCGCCGCATTGGCCTTTTCCTCTGCGATCTGCAGGGTAAAGCGTGCCGCCAGGTCATCGCGCAACGCGGCACGTAACAATCCATTTCTGTCGACGACCACCGCACTCACTTGATAACCCCTGGCGCGACAGTCTTTCACCGCATGATCGACGAGGTCACGCGCCAGCTCCATACCAATATTCTTAACCGTAATCACATCATCGGCATACACGGCGGGGCTCACCATCAGCCCCAGGCTTAACATCATCGCTAATCGACGCATAATCACTCCTGTTTCTTATTCACGGATCATTGGGCACGCCGCACTACGCGGGAACCACTTCGGTAGTGGCCTGGCATAATTTTTTTGGTACATAGGGACAATAAATTCCGAGTAATACTTCGCGTACTTGAACCCCTTCCCTAGCAACAGACCATAGTTAAATTTGCCTACTGTGAAGGGTTTAATCTCGTAACTTGCAAAATACTCACCCATCTTTTCAGGTCGATAACGCCTGCCGTAATCGTCGTCCAGTAAGACGATCGCGATATCCTTGCCGTCTAGCTGTTTATAATCAACCGCAAAGTCGTCGTCTCGGCCAAAATAATTATCCATGAACATGGTGACTGTCTTGCCACAGTGGTAACTCAACACCGAGGTCTCATCGTAGAAATTTCCTGCTCGAATATAACCTGGGGCCAGGCTTTTCCAGGCCTTACAAAATTCTTGCGGCGTAAATACGATCTGGTAGCGCGGCACGGTATTGATGGTGTCTTGCTTCCACAGCATCACGCCGATAAGCGTTAACAGCAGCATGCTGTATGCAAACGAAATTACGGCCGCACGTCGTAATCCCGCAGTGGATACTCCTAAGAGCAGTAAGAATAAAATGAATGCAAAGTCCAGCACCCATGCGCCATAGATTGCCTTTTTCAGTGCCACGACAATAAAGAGCAACAAAGGCAGTAATATCAGCATCAGCAAGACATGGGGTGGTAGCGCCAGTTTCACCTGCCCCTTGGCAATTGTTCGGGCACCCTTATACAAGTAATAGGGCAAAATCGGGTTAAGCATCAGCAGAAAGATGGGTATCGATTCCACCAGATTTTGGATTTGAAATTGACCGCCACGATTGAATACATTAAACGCGATGTTCGCCCAACAATGGGTGTAGTTGGCGTACAGATTGATTGCCAGCAGCGGTGTGAAGCCAAGAGTAAAATACAGAGTAAAGCGCCAGAACAGGTATCGGTAATGCCATAGCAGCACGACGAAGAACGGCGCCACGATGATCACCGTGGTGTATTTGATTAAAAAGGCCGCCCCTGCGATCAGGCCCGTGAGCAAAGCATTACGTGTGATAGGCTGTCGCAAATACAGCAGGAAGCTATACGTCGTCCACGACAAGACAAACAGGATACTGACATCGTTTACAAAGGATAAGGTCAGGGCATTCACCGTCCCTAACAGGTACACCATTGCCATCAACATAGCGGTGCGCCGTCCGACCTCCAGCAACACGGCGGAGCGATAGATGGCATAACCTGAGGCCAGGACCATAAGGCTACCGGCAATGCGCATCCAGATATAACTGGGGGATACCCAGGACAGGACATAGACCAGCCAGGGGTGAAACTGAGGGTGATCAAAATAAGCGAAACGAGGTTCCAGGCCGAGATTAATTAGGTAGGCCTCATCTCCGGTCAGAGGAAAAACAATTAACAGGGCCAGGCGCAGAATGAGAAACACACCCAAGAGCACCACTATCGTTTTGTCTTCCTGAAACACAGCTGGCAACTTCATGCGCCCTAACCACCTTGAGGAGTACGTATCTCGGCGAAGAATACGCAATTTCGGCAGTCGCCTCAATGCCACGCCCTTCTATCTGGTATTGGCTGCATTTTCGCTTTAAAGTATGCCTCCTTTTTTGGATTAACCAATTCCTATCACTAGCGGAAGCAGCAATCACTTTATGATGACTCTTGATACCCTGAATGCGAAATTTGGCCTCCCTGGACACATCAGTTTCAAGGAGAAGACCGCCGGGTTTGTCGTGGCGGAGGTTACGAATGCGGCGGGTACCGCAAGCATTGCCATACAGGGTGCCCAGGTCATCCGCTGGGCACCCACGAAGGAAAAGCCCGTGATCTGGCTCTCTACCGCAGCCAAGTTTGCGCCGGGCAAATCCGTCCGTGGCGGGGTCCCCATCTGTTGGCCCTGGTTCGGCGCCCACGCCACTGACAGCACCTTCCCGGGTCACGGATACGCCCGTACCGTTTATTGGGAACCCGTTGCGACAAAGGCACTCTCTGACACACAAACCCAACTCGTCTTTCGACTCGTGGAGAGCGACACCACCCGCAAGCAGTGGCCGCACACCACTCCGGTAGAGTGCCATATCACCGTCGGCGTCAGCCTGGAGGTCGAACTCGTTACCCGCAATGCAGACAAGATACCGGTCACTATCACCGAGGCCCTTCACACCTACTTTGAAGTGGAGGACGTGCGCCAGGTAAAGGTACTGGGCCTCGAAAACACCGATTATCTTGACAAGGTTGAGGGCGGCAAACGCAAACAGCAAGCGGGGGCCATCACAATTGCCAGTGAAGTTGACCGTGTCTATTTAGATACCACCGCGGAGTGCATCATTGATGACGTCGCGGGCAAGCGACGCATCCACATCACGAAACAAAACAGTCAATCCACCGTCGTTTGGAATCCCTGGATCGACAAGGCCACCAAGATGGGTGACCTGGGCGAAAACGGTTATCTGAAGATGCTCTGCGTCGAGAGCGGCAATGCCGCCGACAACACCGTGACGATTCAGCCCGGCAGCGAACACCGCCTTAGTGTGAGTTACCGTGTCAGCCGATAATCCCTGGAAAAAGGCCCGCCCGGCTCGCGCCAGCTCACCCTGGCAGAAGGCCGCGCCACCGCAGCGCGAGGTGAAATATTATGGCGTGGCGGCATGTCTGGCCCTGTGGAAGGCCCGCCCGGATGACGTAATTCGCGTCTATGTCAATGATGCCAACCTCAAACCCCTTGCCCCCCTGCTCAAATGGACCGCGGCGCAACGTAAGGCCTACCATATCGTCGAGGATGAGGACCTGGAGCGCCTAACCGAATCGATCCATCATCAGGGTATCTGCATCCTCGCGCGAGAGGCGCCCAGCCTGAATTTTATGGAGCTCAAATCCTCGCTGGAAAAACAGCGTAAGCCCTGCCTGCTGGTCTATCTCGATGGTGTAGAGAATCCGCATAACTTTGGCGCGATCCTGCGCACCTGCGCCCACCTCGGGGTGGAGTATGTGCTGGGAGATGTGAATAAATTACCCAAGCTCTCCCCCTCGGCCTGCCGTGTTGCCGAAGGTGGCGCCGAACATATCAAGACGGTATTTCTTGATGACCCAGGCAGAGACCTCGCTGAATTGCAACGCATGGGAATCGTTGTCATGGCGACGGCAGCGCGCGGCGCGTCCGTCTATGCACAGCCTTTACCAAAACGCATGTTACTCATTATGGGTGCGGAAGGGAGTGGGGTAAGCAAGGCGATGGAGAATCTCGCTGACACCACGTTGAAGATACCGGGAACCGGTCTGGACGAGAGCCTC
>JAHEDA010000190.1 GCA_024641445.1 Gammaproteobacteria bacterium | reverse complement strand
GTCCGGCCTTGCCGGCCTTACGTGCGGCATCGGCGGCGCGCGCCTGGGCAAAGGCCTGTTCAGGGGTCACCGTGATAAAACTATTGAGGCTTTTATCGTATTTTTCAATGCGTTGCAGATATGACTGGGTCAGTTCTTCACTTGAGAACTCGCCCTTTTGCAACCCTTGGCTTAGCGTGGCCAGAGACGTTTCGTGCATGGTTTCACTCTATTTATAAGATTTCTAAAGTCGGGAGGGTATTTATTCGATAACCTTTGGCACCAGATACAATCCGGCCTCCACCTGCGGGGCGATCTGCTGGAAGTGCTCACGTTGGTTTGACTCACTTACCTGGTCTTCGCGCAGGCGCTGACTCACGTCCAACGGGTGCGCCATGGGGGCCACGCCTTGCGTGTTAATGGCGCTCATTTGCTCCACCAGTCCCAATATGTTGGAGAGATTCCTGGCGTATTCAGGGATATCGGCGTCATTGATCGCCAGTCGCGCCAGGTGGGCAATCTTGCGTACTTCATCGCTATTGAGGGCCATGCCTTACTCCGCAGGTGTATCGCTGTGACGGGAAAAACAAAAGCGGTAACTTAACATAAGTGATTGCTTGCCCAAAGGGTCCGGCTTGATTAAAGTAGTCGGGCTTCAAATCGGACTGGTGCAGACCGAATCATAACTTACGACAGGAAGAATTAGCATATATGTTCAACAGTTTCCGGGGAATGTTCTCCAACGATATCTCCATCGACCTTGGCACCGCCAACACACTTATCTATGTGAAGGGGCAAGGCATTGTCCTTAATGAGCCATCCGTCGTCGCGATCCGCCAGGAGCGCGGTCCCGGCGGTCCCAAGAGTATCGCCGCCGTCGGCATGGAGGCCAAGCGCATGCTCGGCCGAACGCCGGGTAACATCGTGGCCATCCGCCCCATGAAAGACGGCGTAATCGCCGATTTCACCGTGACCGAGAAGATGCTGCAGTATTTCATTCGCAAGGTACATGAGACCCGTTTCTTCCGCCCCAGTCCCCGTGTCCTTATTTGCGTACCTTGTGGCTCAACCCAGGTTGAACGCCGCGCCATTCGTGAATCTGCCGCCGGCGCAGGTGCCCGCGAGGTGTTTCTGATTGATGAGCCCATGGCCGCTGCCATCGGTGCCGGCATGCCCATCGCCGACGCCAGTGGTTCAATGGTGGTCGATATTGGTGGTGGTACCACCGAGGTTGCCGTGCTCTCACTTAGTGGTATCGTTTATTCTGCTTCAGTGCGCATTGGTGGCGACCGCCTTGATGAGGCCATCATCAACTACATTCGTCGTAACTACGGCAGCCTCATCGGTGAGTCTACCGCCGAGCGCATCAAGAAAGAGATCGGCACAGCCTACCCGGTCAGTGAAGTGAAAGAGATGGAGGTCCGTGGCCGTAATCTGGCCGAGGGCGTTCCCCGCCGCTTCACTATTAACAGTAATGAAGTGCTGGAGGCCCTGCAAGAACCCCTCTCCGGTATCGTCAGCGCGGTGAAGACCGCGCTGGAGCAAACGCCCCCCGAACTGGCGGCCGACATTTCCGAACGCGGCATGGTCCTCACTGGCGGTGGCGCACTGCTGAAGAACCTGGATCGTCTGCTGATGGAGGAGACCGGTCTACCAGTCATCATCGCCGAAGACCCCCTCACCTGCGTCGCGCGTGGTGGTGGTCGTGCGTTGGAGATGATCGATGAACACGGTAGCGAATTCCTGACGACTGAGTAATTCCTGGCTGGATTCGGAAGAGCCCGTAGTTCATAGTTGTTGATGTAGCACTCGCAAACGGGGCCAGGATGGCCCCGCTTTACAATCAGGATGACGAATGCAATCGAGAGGACCCGGCCGTTAAACAGTTATTCTTACAAGGACCCTCCGTTAATACACGGCTCCTGCTGGTTAGCGTGCTCTCCGTCTCTCTGATGGTCCTGGACCATCGCTTCCACCACGCCGATAATTTGCGGTCGGCCCTGTCGGTGTTGATCTACCCATTTCGCTACCTGATGAATGTCCCCTCTGATGTGGGAGGATGGGCCACCGACACCTTTCGCACGCGTCGCGGCATGCAAGACGAACTCGATACCCTGCGTACACAAAATGAGTTGCTCCGTGCCGACCTTCAGCGCCTGACCTTTTTGCAGACTGAAAATCTGCACCTGCGTTCGCTGTTGGACTCGTCCAAGCGTATCGGTCAAAAGGTGCTGATCGCCGAGATCCTCACCGTCGACCTTGACCCCTATAAACGCCAGCTCCTGCTCAGCAAGGGCGAACGCGATGGCGTCTATGTCGGGCAGCCGCTCATCGATGCCCGTGGCATCATGGGTCAGGTGAAGACCGTCACACCTTTTACCAGCACGGCCCTGCTCATTACCGACCCCAGCCATGCCCTACCGGTGATGATCAATCGCAATGGTATGCGTGCGATTGCCGAGGGAACGGGACAAGAAAATAGACTGTCACTCCCGCACATACCCAACAACGCCGATGTACAAGTGGGTGACTTACTGCTTACCTCTGGCCTGGGCTGCGTGTTTCCCGCCGGATATCCGGTGGGGGAGATATCCGAGATCACGACCGACCCCAGCCTGCCCTTCGCGCAGATTATCGCCAAACCCTCGGCTCGACTAAATCACAACCGCGAGGTCTTGTTGGTGTGGCCTGAGCAGACACACACCGCCAGCGCTACAGGCCCCAATCCCTGTCAGCAATATCAACAGGCGGAGCAGACACCATGAAGCAGGGACAACAAGGTGGCTGGTATATTTTTCTAAGTTTTCTGGCAGGCCTCCTGCTGACCTCGATCCCCCTGCCCGGATGGCTCGAAGTGCTACGACCCGAGTGGATGGTAATGGCCCTGATCTACTGGTGCCTGGCACTCCCTTCACGCGTGAGTGTGGGTTATGGCTGGATAGCTGGTCTGTTTCTTGACGTTGCGCGCGACTCACTCCTCGGCCAACACGCGCTGGCCATGTCGGTTGTGGCCTACCTGACCATCACCCTGCACCAACGTATCCGTAATTTCCCCGTCGGCCAACAGGCAGGAGTCGTATTTGGATTGGTCGCGGCCTATTTTTTTATTATCGCCTGGGTCATGGGCATTTCCGATCACGCCCCCAATTTCTCAGGCATATTGATGGCGTCCATTATGACGGCTGTCCTTTGGCCACCCGTATTCCATGCCCTGCGGTTTCTACGCCGTCACTTTCACATCAGGTAATACAGCCGCATGGCGAAGAATCACGCCACACTCCGCGATCACTTCCGGGAAACCCGCATCTTTAATCAGCGCCTGCTGGTGGCGGTGTTCCTGATTGGCATCCTGTTTATTTTTCTTTTGGTACGGCTGTTCTTTCTGCAAATCATTGACCACGAGCACTACACCACCCTGTCAGATAATAATCGCGTCAACATTCTCCCGATCCCCCCCACCCGCGGCCTTATTTACGACCGCAATGGCGTTCTGCTTGCACAGAACCTCCCCAGCTTCAGCGTGGAGTTAGTCCCGGAACGCGTACCCGACATGGACGCCACCCTGGCGACACTGCAAAAACTCATCCTGCTCACCGATGACGATATCAAGGGCTTTAGAAGCCGAGTGGAACGCAAACGCCGCTTTGAGGGTATTCCCTTACGGGTGCAGCTCAATGATGCGGAAGTTGCTCGTGTATCGGTAAATAACTATCGCCTTCCTGGCGTGCAGATCAAGGCCGAACTAAACCGGCACTATCCACAAGGTGCCCTGACCGCCCACATCGTCGGATATGTCGGGCGCATCAGTGAACAGGAGCTACGCAAGGTTGATGCCTCCAACTACAGTGCCTCCAGCAACATTGGTAAGACCGGCATTGAGAAGATCTACGAGGATGTCTTGCACGGTAGCGTCGGACTGCAACGGGTCGAAACAAATGCCCAAGGACGTATCCTGCAGGTGCTGGAACGAACGCTGCCGCAACCAGGACGTTCCCTGTATCTCAACATCGACGTCAATATGCAGAAAATTGCCGAGAAGGCCTTTGGTGCCAACACCGGGGCCATGGTCGCAATCGACCCCAATGACGGATCGGTACTCGCCCTCACCAGCCTGCCGACCTTTGACCCCAATCTGTTTGTAAATGGCCTCGATAGCAACACCTACCAACAATTAAGCAACTCCCCCGAACGCCCACTGTTTAATCGCGCTGTTCGCGGCCAATACCCTCCGGGTTCAACCATCAAACCCTTCTTGGGACTTGCCGGACTGGAACTAAACAAGATAAAAATCCATGACACCGTAACCTGTACCGGTTCATTCACTTTGAAAGAAGAGGAACGTCCCTATCGCGACTGGAAGAAGGGGGGACATGGAATTACCGACTTGAATCGTGCCATCACGGAGTCCTGCGACGTCTATTTTTATGAGCTCTCGCAGGTGCTGGGTATCGACAGTATTAACCAATATCTGACCTATTTTGGTCTCGGCAGTCCGACGCACGTAGATCTCGATGGAGAGGCAAGTGGATTGGTGCCCTCACGCGAGTGGAAGAAGCGCATGTACGGCCAGGTGTGGTACCCCGGCGAGACCCTCATCACCTCCATCGGCCAGGGCTATAACCTCGCCACACCCATCCAACTCGCCGAGGCCACTGCCGTCATGGCCAATAACGGCCAACTCATTAAACCGCACATCCTGCACGCCATCCAGAACCAAAAGGACAAGACACTTCAGCTTGTGCCGACCGAGCCCGAGAGCAGCGTGCCGCATATCAATGACCAGAATTGGGACTACATCCATCAGGCCATGCAACAGGTTATTCACGGTGCCACCGGCACCGCTCGCTCAATTTCGCGCGGACTCACCTATCGCGTCGCCGGCAAGACAGGGACCTCGCAGGTGTTTGGCATGAAAGCCGATGAAGAATATGTTCAAGAGGATGTTGAGAAACACCTACGCGACCATGCCTTGTTTATCGGCTTTGCGCCTGCCGATGCACCTCGTATCGCTATCGCGGTCATCGTTGAGCACGGTGGTGGTGGTGGTGCCGTGGCCGCACCGATCGCGCGACAGGTCATGGATTATTACCTCAAACCACCTGCGGAGGCCAAGCAATGAGCACCGGCTATGCTGACGATTCCCGCCTGACCAGTGGCCAACGCATCATGCGCCGTTGGCACATTGATACCCCTTTATTCTTTTCACTGCTCGCCCTCGCCTTCATTGGCCTGTTCG
>JAHEDA010000189.1 GCA_024641445.1 Gammaproteobacteria bacterium | reverse complement strand
CCAAAAGGGAATACACAAAGTGCTCAAGCGAGACAGATTGAGGAATCATATCTGTCTCTTTAATGTACTTATTCGCCAATTGCCGATATGGCCACAATGGAAGGACAGTAAGATTATTTTCATCATGCATAACCCATCCATCCACATCGGCAACCCCCCATATCTCCTCCACCTCAAGTGTACGCGTAAGGAAATACATCAGGCGTTGCTGTGCTGACATATCAACAAGCTCGATAGCCTCTTGTGCTGTTGGCTCAAAATGCATAAAAGCGCCCTATACCACCACTTCAAAAACTTCCAGATTGGGTGGACCCAAATACATACCTTTGGTATCACCCGCATTTGCATGTGCCTGACGGAAGGCCTCCGAGCGTGTCCAATCGTAAAAAACCTCAGAAGATTCCCATACTGAATGG
Organism: Gammaproteobacteria bacterium; assembly: GCA_024641445.1. Lineage (GTDB taxonomy): Bacteria > Pseudomonadota > Gammaproteobacteria > UBA6429 > Thiohalophilaceae > JAHEDA01. The sequence goes on along the minus strand of JAHEDA010000189.1, from coordinate 4,809 downwards.
GATGCGAACAGGGTATATTCGTCTGATGTCTCGCCCTGTAGTAGCTGAAATTTTATAAACCCAGGCACCTTACTCAAGTGAGTATCACGCGTCTTCCAGATCTCGATAAAATCCTTTTCTCGACCTGGCGCTATCCTGAATCTATTCATCGCGATAAACATAATAAAACCTCTTGTTAATTCCTGCCTTCTTCATGGATGCGATCATTATGCCGCAGTCAGTTCAGGGACGACTTTCTCAAGCCAGCTATCAATCCTCTGATCTGTCAACAGGGCCTGATTGACATGATCCAGCACCAGACCAACAAATTTGCCATCCTTTACGGCCAGTGATTTTTCAAAGGTATAGCCATCGACGCCCCATTCACCAACAACTTTGGCACCGGCCTTGGTCAGGGCCTCATAGAGAAGGAAAAGTGAGTCAGCAAAGCGGGCGGCATATTTCTCCTGGTTACCAAGTCCATATAACGCAATCTTTTTACCCGACAGGTTTAACTCGGACAGCTTTGGTAAAAACTCCACCCAACTACCATCCTTCACCCCGGTATCCACACCAGGCAACTGTCCTTCACCGTATGTCGGCGTACCCATAATAATGGCATCGTGTTCGAGCAAGTCATCAAGTGAAGTACGATTCACGTTTACGGGTTTGTCCGCCACCTCATCACCCAATTTTTTCGCAATCTTTTTGGCAATCAGCCTCGTCGTGCCTGAATCGGTGCCAAAATATATCCCAATCTTTTTCATGATCCCCTTACCTTTAACTCTATAATGTCTTTATATGTTTTTATTGAAACAGATTGCTTGATTCCAGATTGCTAATCGTATTCACTACGTTCCGCCACTGTTTTCGATTAAAAATGACGCCATTTTCCTCAAAGTACTCACCAGCATTTTCGATCATGTCATGCATGACCAGCGCCACGTACTGTGCCGCCTCTTGTGAATGTGTCATCTTCTCCGGCACGGCCGCCTCAAAATACAGCGTCCTGGACTCATCTGAATATCCACCCATACGCATCCCATTAAAAGGCGGCTTATCCTGCGATCCGGACAACATAAAGGTAATATCAAGCGATGGTCCCGACGGAATATGGCCAGAGCGTTTTTCCATCACCGCATGGGCAGCAATGAACGTAATGGCCTCATCGATTGGACTCTTCGCCAATTCCGAACCGGGGGAATGGACGCTAATGTACAGTCCCATTAAATCACTCCTATATGTGCGCTGTAGTTACAGACCTGCAAGAACAAGACCAACCGCCGAAATCCTTCATGAGCAAGACTATGTTGGCGCTCGCACAAACGAGAACAAATTAGAATTTCCAGCACTTTCAATAGGTAAGCTGAATTTGGAAAAAAATAGACTGTCACTCGGGCAATCACAATGGCAGACTCATGCGTGTAAGCAAGGACCTGGATGTAGGTGGGTTGTCGCAAATGCGACAAGGTCGAGAATGTTATGTTACCGACAAGTAACCGCTATAATGTTGCAGGGCGGAATTGATCTCTTCCCAGGCGTAAGTGCTAATCGGCGCAATATTTCTGGCAAGTAATTTCTCGCTCGGGCCGTCCCCAATCTTTGCCACCATCACCGCCTGGCAGTCCTTGATGGCCTCAAGGATCCCAGCCAGGGCACTCTTGTCAGAATGGCCGCCGAGACAATAGTGTGCCACCTCCCGTCGTTCGACAAAGTGTGGCTCACATGAATTTAGATCATAGATTAAAAAGGCCTTGGCATGACCAAAGTGTTCATCAATCGCCGTACCGTATTTGCTTGCCACCGCGATACGGAGGGTTTTACCTGGCATAATTTAACACCCGACGCATGCCTTGAAGTTGAGTAGGCTGCCAGCCAAGCTTCTCATAAAACTGCTTTGCTGCATCATTTTGCATATCGACTAACAACTGCAACCGCAGCAAGTTATGCGCTTGCGTCCATCTGATGACTTCCTGCATTAAGCCCCTGCCAATCCCCTGGCCGCGGAAATCATGTTTGATAATCACGTCTTCAACCAGTCCAACCCGGCCTCCCTCCGCGGTGGATATCAATATCTGTACCGTACACATACCAACAACCGCATTGTCATTATCTGCCACCCATACGACACAATTTGCATCTTCAAGCAGCAAACGCAGTCCCTCTGACTGTCTGGTCGGGTCAGGGTTGAAGTCTGTTTCGAGTGTAAAGAGCTCAGTCAGCAAGCCCGCCATGGCGGGGATATCATGCATTGAGGCATAGCGAAATCGTACGGTGCCCACAGATTTATCAACGCGTCCGTGTCAATTTATCTTTGATATTAATTATTTTTGAGGTATTTGATATGCGCATTGAATCTTGCGCTGGTGTCGCCACATGCCTCAGGTTACCACTAACCCTATCAGGCAGGATGGCAACCGCGGTATCCGGGAGACCAATGCTGCACATTTCACCTTGCCGTGGATAGTTATCCAGCAGTGGCTGCTGTCTCTGTATCGCTGTCCCATCCTCCAGACGGCAGATGATAACGCGCGTTTGTCCCAATTCGTATTGTTCAAGCACCTCTGCCTTAATCGTACTAGCCAACGCGGGTAGCAACTGAATATGTTCGGCACGAATGCTTAGCCAGGCAGAGGAGATATCAACCTCCTTGGCGAGTGAATACTCACCCCAACCACCATAGACCCGATCGTGGGTAATCCCACGTATGGGCAGGAAGTTCTGCCAACCCAGAAGCTCTGCCGTGGCCTTGCAATTGGGATGTGAGAGCACGTCGTGCTTCAGGCCAAACTGCAACATACGCCCGTTTATCATTACACCAATATAGTCTGCCAGATAGTAGACATCTTCGAGATAGTGGGTGATCAACAGACTTGGGCACTCCGCCGCGGCCATGCTGTTCTTGAGTTCCCGACGCAGGTTCTGCCTCAGTGCAGCATCCACCGCCGAGAAAGGTTCGTCCAGCAAGAGTAGTGAAGGCTTGGTGATCAGCGCGCGGGCCAGCGCAACGCGCTGGCGTTGACCACCCGAGAGTTGTGCCGGGTAGCGTTGCGCCAGTGAGTGCAAGTGAAAGCGCTCGATTGCCAACCCCACCTGTTGCGTACGCTCGGCTCGAGCCAGGCCATAGCCTATATTCTCCGCTACGGTCATGTGTTGAAATAAGGCGTAGTCCTGAAACACCATACCAATGCGCCGCTGTTGTGGCGGCATGAAGATACGTCTCTTTGTATCGGACCAGACTTGTCCATTAAAACTGATCTCACCCTGTGTTGGGCACTCCAGCCCTGCCAGCAGGCGCAACAGGGTGCTTTTGCCACTACCAGAAGGACCCAGAATGGCCGTGACCCCTTGCAATGGCAAACTGACATCCACATCCAGTTCGAAGTCCTTGCGCTGGACCTGCGCATGAATCATCAGCGCGCTCATGCCCATCTTCCTATTTGTTTGCCGCGATTGACGGTATAAATCATCCATAAGACTAAAAATGAGAAGCCGAGCAGGATCATCGATAACTGGTGTGCCTCGCCAAACTGAAGCGTCTCGACATATTCATAGATCGCAATCGACATGACCTTGGTTTCACCGGGGATACTTCCGCCCACCATCAAGACCACCCCAAACTCTCCCAGGGTATGGGCAAACCCCAGGACAATGGCGGTTAAGAATCCACGCCGCGCCTGCGGCAAGATGATCGTCGTAAAGGTTCGCAGGTGTGATGCCCCCAAGGTCCAGGCCGCCTGTATTTCATTCCGATCCAGCTGTTCAAACGCGGCCTGTAAGGGCTGAACGACAAAGGGTAACGAATACAGGCAAGAGGCAACGACCAGGCCGGTAAAGGTAAACGACAAGGGGTGTGAGAATATCGTCTGCCAGAGTTGTCCAAGCGGACCACTCTCACCCATGACGAGCAGAAGATAAAACCCAAGCACCGTAGGCGGCAGGACCAGCGGTAAGGCGGTTAATGCCTCAATCGGGGCCTTGAACCAACTATGGGTGCGTGACAGCCACCAGGCCAACGGTGTCCCCACAATTAGCAGTAACAAGACCGTTAGGGTTGCCAGCTTCAAGGTGACCAAAATCGCATCAAACATATGGACCGTATCCTGTGCTTAGCTTACCTACACGCTTATTCCATCCCATAACCGTAATCATCCTTGAGTAGTTCAAGCATGGGCTTACTACGTAAAAAGTCAATAAATTGCCGGGCGAGATGCGGGTTTGACGTACGCCTCAGGATGACGGCCTGCTGCCGCAATGGCGAATAGTATTTCTGTGGCACCCGCCAGATGCTACCGACTGCACCACCAGGCTGTTGTTTCACATCCGACCAGGCAACAAATCCTGCGCTTGCATTACCCGTGTAGACATAATTGAAGGCCTGACCGATATTTTCACCGCGAATGAGTTTGGCCTGTGCCCCCTTCCAGAGTTGCAGGGCCTCCAATACCTGCCTCGCCGCATTCCCGTAAGGCGCCGTATCTGGATTGGCTATGGCGAGGCGTTGGTAGTGGCCTTGACGCAGATACTCCTCGCCATTCGCGCCAAACAAACCAGGGGTCTTGCTATAGAGCGCCAGTTGTCCCACCGCATAGGTAAAGCGACTCCCTGCAAGGACTAGATTTTTTTGCTCCAGTACCGCCGGCTCATGTTCATTCGCGGCCAGAAAAATGTCGAAGGGGGCGCCTTGCAGGATCTGTGTATATAACTTACTGGTTGAACCAGCACTGATCAGGATAGTGTTCCCCGTGCCCTTTTTAAATCGCGCGGCGACCTCGCTAACCGCTTTGAGGGCGTTGCTGGCCACGGCTACCTTTAGTGTCTCCGCTGGGC
>JAHEDA010000010.1 GCA_024641445.1 Gammaproteobacteria bacterium | reverse complement strand
TAAAGTCTGTAATTGCCAGGGCAATAGAAACAGTAAAAGGCAAATTGCGCACCGCAAACCAATCAAACTGATGCGAGCGGGTATACAAGAAGGGAGACCTTGATGAATTTATATTTCAGGTTGCTGATGACTCTAATAAAGAGCATGTTCGCACCGAAGATTGGCCTGCTTGATGAGAGCCGACTGAGGTATCGTGTTTGGCCGTTTGATTGTGATATCAATTTACATCTAACGAATGCCCGATATTTTGCACTGTGCGACCTGAGCCGGATTTATTATATGGGGCAGGTAGGGGTTTTGTTCAGGCTGATCAAGAGAAAGTGGCTGCCCGTGGCGCAGGCGCAGGAGATAAGTTACTTCAAACCGATAAATCCATTTCAGCCGTTTACAGTCACAACGCGTTTTATATATTGGGATGACAAGTACTGGTATACGGAACACAAGTTTTTTGCTGCGGGGCAGCTTCGTGCGGTAGTGCAGGTCAGGGGAGTGTTTGTTCATAGCAGAAAGGTTCTACCGTTTCGTGATGTCCTGGCACTTACCGGCGAGAGTGTCGATGTGCCTACCAAACCTGTTACGGTGGAGTATTGGCAAAGACTCATCGAATCTAAAAAGGATCCAGGTGTAATACCGACTCCCTGAACGACGATGGAGACGGTATTTGGGTCTGGATTTGACTGACACTCAATATAAATAAATGCCGAGGGAGTACTTGCAGGATTAGGGAGAATTTCCTGGATTAATTACTACAATCTGATTGAACCATCGTGACAGGTGAGGGCGACTGAGATGAAATACAGAACACCTGCAACCATGCAGGCGGTGCAGCAAGACGAGGCGGCGGGAAGATTGTTCCTGCGAGAACTCCCGGTGCCACAACCCGGAGCGGGTGAGGTGCTCGTACGGATGGCTGCGGCACCTATCAATCCTTCGGACCTTGGGTCTCTGGCTGGGCTGAGTTACAGCGGAAGCAGGACATACCCGATTACGCCCGGTAACGAGGGCAGCGGGACCGTGGTGGCCAGCGGCAGCGGCCTGTTTGCGAAGATGCTGCTGGGAAAGCCCGTTGCCTGTTCACCGTCCACAGAAGGTAAGGGAACCTGGGCGGAATACATGGTCACGTCGGCCCAGTACTGCCTGCCACTCAGGCGAGGCGTCGATATCGAGCAGGCAGCGATGCTTGTGGTCAACCCATTGACCGCGTTGGCCATGATAGAGATCGCCAGGAAGGGTAAGCATCGGGCGATCGTCAATACGGTGGCCGCCAGCAATCTGGGTGGGATGATTCTGCGCCTGGGACAACGTCAGAATATCCCGGTGATAAATATTGTACGTCGTGCGGAACAGGTGGGCGTTGTGCGATCACGTGGCGGTGAGTACGTGCTCAACAGTAGTGAGCCGGATTTTGTCGCGCGTTTGCGCGAGTTGGCGCAGAGGCTGAAGGCAACACTGTTTCTTGATGCAATCGGTGGCGAGATGACGCAACAGCTTGCTGATGCCGCCCCATTCGGGAGTACCCTTTTGCTCTACTCGAAAATGTCCCAGCAAAACTGTAGCGTTGACCCCTTCGTCGCCCTGGTCAAGAGCTTGCGATTTCATGGTTGGTTCCTGCCTAATTGGTTGCGGACGAAGAATCTGTTCCAGTCCATTGCATTTTCACGCCATGCACAAAACCTGCTGGCCACGGACCTTTCGTCACATATTGGTAGGCGCGTTCCACTTTCGTCGGCGCAAGCGGCATTGGATAGATACGTGCAGGGCATGACCAACGAGAAGGTCCTGTTTCGAATCGGGGCCGCTGGTTGATTTGATGGCCAAAATGAATCCCAAAGTTGATGCGTTCTTAAACAAGGCCAAACAATGGCAAAAAGAAATGGCAACTCTGCGGGCGATCATTCTCGACTGCGGGTTAATCGAGGAATTGAAATGGGCCAAACCTTGTTATATCTCTCAGGGCAGAAACATCGTCATCATTCAGGGGTTTAAAGGGTTTTGTGCGCTCTTGTTTACCAATGGTGCCCTGCTAAAGGATGCCAAAAAGATTCTGGAAAAACCCGGCGAGAATACCCAGGCCGCACGCCGGATCCCGTTCACCACAGCTAAAGAAATCCTTGAGATGGAATCCATATTGAAGGCGTATATTAAGGAGGCTATCAAAATAGAAAAGGCGGGTTTGAAGGTCGATCTTAAAAAGACCTCAGACTTCATTATCCCGGAAGAACTAAAACTCCGATTCGAGAACACCCCGGCCTTGAAGACAGCCTTTACTGCACTCACACCAGGACGCCAAAGGGCCTACCTTATGTATTTTACTGCCCCTAAACAGCCCAAGACGCGCGAGTCGAGAATTGAAAAGTGTCTACACCAGATTCTCGCTGGACAGGGCCTAAACGATTAACACAATAATGTGTTAGCGCAAAAGTCTTGACCAAAATGCCTGACAGGAGTATCAGAGGACAGCTACGGTAAGGTCTGCTCAACAACCGCAATTTTAATATTTACATTAGAAGGCGCCGGTGGTTCATTCTTAATAAACCGGTCTGTTACCTAAGTAAGTCGCCAAGCTCGCCAATGCCTCGTCGTTGACGACGCACAGCGAACCAACGCAGCGCTAATAGTTTTTGCATCGGTATGCTAATGGAGTTATTTAGATAAGGAGATAGTCAAATGCCACACTTCATCATTACTTATCTGGGCGGCAGGCAACCGTCCAGCATCGAGGAAGGCAAGCAGCACTTTGCCAAATATCAAAATTGGTTAGCCTCACTGGGTAGTTCGGCGATTAGCCCGATGAATCCACTTAAGAATACCCGCACGATTAATCCAGACACCTCCGTCAAAAACGGTAGTTCAATCTCAATGTCCGGTTACACGATTATCGAGTCGGCCTCTATCGATTCTGCGTTATCGACGGCAAAAGACTGCCCGTTCCTCGAACTGGGTGGCTCACTTGAGGTGTCGGAACTGGCGCAGATGCCTTCGTGAAAGTTTTTAACAAACCAGGGAGAAGGCTATGGCGAGTAAAAATGCTGGCGCGGTGCACTGGAGTTTTTGGGTAATAGCGGTAATTGCCCTGATCTGGAATGGACTCGGCATCATCAATTTTTTTGTGCAAATGAACCCTGAGGTGATCGAGGCGTATCGAGACTCAGAGCGTGCAATTATTGTAGGCCGCCCTCTCTGGGCTACATCAGGATTCGCCCTCGCAGTCTTCGGTGGCGGTGTTGGCGCCGTCCTGCTGTTGTTCCGCCGATCTGCGGCACACTATTTGTTTATTGCCTCATTGCTCGGTGTTGTCGTCACAATGACACACGCCCTTGGCGTCGATATTTCATTTGGTGTGGGTGAGATAGTGGCCATCATCCTGCTGCCAATAGCCGTTGCACTGTATTTGATCTGGTATTCGAAGCTGGTTATACGCAAGGGCTGGGTTAACTAGTAACCAGAGAATGGGTGGCATACTCGATATATCTGTTTAGGAACTCATATCATGCAATTCACAAGCGTCTCCCCTAACCCAACAGGACTCAAGTCACCCGTGGCAAAGGCCGCGTTCAGGCTCGATGACCGCTCGGATTATGCTCACAGACAGCTCATTGGCTATATTGGCCTGGTGCTCCCGCTTATCCTTATCGTGGTGTCGATCAGCCGGGATGGATTTGAGCAATGGCGGAATCTGGAATCGATTAGTCACTATTATTACAGCGGTGCGGCGGCGGCATTTGTCGGCATGCTGGTCTCGCTGGCTCTCTTTTTGTTTACATGTCGTGGCTATGACAATGAGAGTAACAATGCGGACCGCATGGTGGCGAGAGTGGCGGCGATTGCCGCCCTGGGTGTTGCGTTCTTCCCTACCCGTGCGCCCACAGGTGTGAGTGGTCTGCCGTGGTGGCACGTCACAACGGGTGTATATCATTATGCCTGCGCAGTGTCGCTGTTCAGCATGTTTGCTGTGTTCTCGCTCTGGTTGTTTCGCAAGCAAGCTAAAGCGGGTGTTATGTCGCCAGACAAGCGTATCCGAAACCGAATTTACCTAATCTGTGGAATTGCTATTGTGGCTTGTATTGCCTGGGCAGGATTCGAGGGTATGCACAATCGACCAATCTTCTGGCCCGAGTCGGGCGCCTTAATAGCCTTTGCCATCTCCTGGCTGGTAAAGGGCTATGCACCACAGGCGATTGCACACTGGATCAGCGCAGGGTTCAGGCGGGTGATTAACAGTAACTAACAGCGCGATACAGGATAGCAAGGTGTATCGAGGCCGACGAAACTCGTAAATATCGCTGGTTTGGGAGAAAATGGTAGTCACGCTTCTCTTCATAGGTATACAAGCACATGGCTCATTCCCGGCAAGCCAGAATGGGGTTCTGGCCGCAACTCCACCAACAAATTGACGGTCTCTATAACGGCAGCGGCAGACAGGCGCGGGGTTTTCGTTGGGGTCTGCTCGGATTTGATGGGCTTACGATACTGTATTTTATCGTCGCCTCGTTCTTTCACCATGTCGATGACCTGCATGCGGTGGAGGAGGCGATCGGCATCCTCTACCTGATTGAGTTCAGTGCGCGCCTGTTTATCAGTAAAACGCGTTTGCGCGATATCATTCACCCCGTTGGGTTAGCCGACCTGATTGTCATTGCCTCGCTCCTGGCACCGACACTGGCAGAAAACTTTAGCTTCCTGCGCGTCGTCCGCGCACTGCGTCTGCTACGTTCTTATCACATGCTCAAGAATTTGCGCCAGCAATCGACCTTTGTACGCCTGCATGAAGATGTTATCTTCAGCGTGGTCAATCTTCTGGTGTTTATCTTTATCATCACTGCGGTGGTGTATGTCACCCAGGTTGGCCTTAACCCCGCGATCAAAGATTATGTCGATGCCCTCTACTTCACGATTGCAACGCTGACGACCACCGGCTTCGGTGACATTACACTGGTTGGCACTGGCGGCCATATTCTGGCGGTGTTGATCATGATCTTCGGTATCTCGCTCTTTGTGCGCCTGATCCAAACGATTTTTCGCCCGGGCAAGATTCGCTACGAGTGCCCGGCCTGTGGCCTCAATCGCCACGATAATGATGCCGTTCACTGCAAGCACTGTGGGCAGGTATTGCATATCACTACTGAAGGTTCAGACTAATAACGCCATTTTGGTGGCCCGGTTGTATGATGAAGAAATATTTATTCCTTATCCTGATTAATGTATTTTCTATTAGTACCGTTTGCGCTGACGTCACTCGGGAGAATGTGCCTGCGTCAGGCTACCAGGGTAGTGATGCGGTACTGCAATTAGCCTACGCAAGACGACAGGGCCATTTCCAGATTCAGGGCCAGGGCACTATCACTCGTTTGTTACCCGATGACCTGCAGGGGGGACGACATCAGCGTTTCTTGTTGCTGCTACATAGCGGACAAACCCTGCTTGTCGCCCACAATATCGATCTGGCACCACGGGTAGATGGCATAACAAAAGGTGATGTCGTTGAGTTTTATGGTGAGTATGCGTGGAACAAAATGGGTGGCGTGATCCACTGGACGCACCATGACCCGCGAGGCCATCACGTGAGTGGCTGGTTGAAGTATCAGGGAAAACGATATCAGTAGAGAGAGGTTATGACACATATTACTGCACGTATTCCACTCATCGACTGGAGCAAGGGATTTGACCGGCACTGGAACAACAACAATCCAGCCTCTAGTCATGTGTTTAATGCGCTCTCGTTTGTGTTTCCCCAGGGCGAGCGTTTCTTTATCAAGGCAGCCACCGAGGTAAGCCGACAGGAGGGGCTGGTCTTGTCACCAGAATTAGCGGTGGATATCAAGGCATTTGTCATGCAAGAGGCCATGCACACCAAGCACCATCAGCACTACAATGAAAACCTGGAGCGACTCGGATATAAAAATGTGGCGTATAACTATATCGAATGGCTGGAGAAGGAGTCCGACAAGCATCTGAGACCAATTCAGAAACTGGCTTTCGTCTGTGCCTACGAGCACTTTACTGCCGTATTGGGAAATTATGTGCTCAAACACCCGGAGGTCTTTAAGGCGTCACCACAGACAATGAAGCTGATTTGGGGATGGCACGCCGCAGAGGAGACTGAACACAAGGCCGTATGCTTTGATCTGTACCAGGCCGCTGGCGGCAAGTGGCTATGGCGGATATTCTCATTTGCAATCGTCGGTCTGGAGTTTTCGATGATCTTTACCCGCATCTATCTCAATATGCTGTGGCGGGATGGCTGTCTTAATTTGACACGTTTACCCAAGACGCTATTTCAGGCGACACGATTCTTTTGGGGGATAGGCGGTGTTGGCTGGCACGTTGTAATTCATGGAATACGCTACTTGAGTCCGTGGTTTCATCCCTGGAATATGGATAATCGACAAGTGTTAGATCAGTGGCTTGTTGAAAATCACGATAAGCTCAGTAAATTGAGCTGAACAGTGTTTTGTCACTTGCGTTCAAGTGTCGGCGTTAATTTTAAAAAAAGTTACAGGCTAGTCCTTCTTTTCAATCTTTAGTGATGCAGAATTAATGCAATACCGCAGCCCGGTTGGTTGCGGCCCATCAGGAAACACATGCCCCAGGTGCGCACCACACCTTTTGCAATGCACCTCAACGCGGTGCATGCCATGTGAATGGTCATGATCTTCCTCCACTGCGTCGGTTTTTAGCGGCTGAAAAAAACTCGGCCAGCCGGTACCGGAATCAAATTTTGTCTCGGAGCTGAATAGTGGTTCACCACACACTACGCATAGATAGTGACCCTTGTCTTTACTATTCCAGTACGCTCCGGTGAATGGGCGCTCGGTGCCCTTCTGTTGCGTGACATAGCGTTGTTCGTCGGTAAGTTGATCGAGATTGGGTAAATCCTTACTCATATCAGAACTCCAGTACTGTTTTATTACGATAAGCGACCGACACGAATATGCAGTGGCCAGCTTATGGTGCGTGCTGTCTCAGGCTCATCGCACTCGGATAAGAGTTGTTCGTGCAGGGCGGGGATAGGTGACTGACCATTTACTTTACTATAGCGCTTCGTGGCGGACCAGATATCGATATAGCCAAGCAGTTGCGGCAGTGTCCATGCCGTTTGCATGGGGAATCTGGGTACCTCTATCTCATCAAATGGAAACGCGATGTCACTGTAGCCGGTCTCAATCATGCGATGCTCAGGTGGCCAATAGGGGCCAACGACTTTCTCGTAGTACGAGTCAATGATGCGATCAACTTCCGGTGTGATGCGGTGCAGCGCCTGGGCTGCTGTAATGAGGTCAAGACTCGCCCTCTCAAGCGGGGTCTGTTCCGCCGGGAAGGTTTGATAGCTGATGTTGGCGTGGCCGCGATCGGCATTCGCGACCTGTTCGGCACTCGCATCGCTGGCGATGACCTGCTGATAGTGAGTCGCCAAGGCAGCGGCGGCCTGACCGCTGCCGGCGGCACAGTCCCAGGCGAGATCATGCGCAGCAGTTTGCCGGGTCAACCAGCTGTAAAGCTCTTCTGGATAGCCAGGTCGAAAACGTGAGTAGTCCCCTGCGTGGCCCGAAAAGTGGTCATTGAAACGGCTTGTCATGGCTAGATTATGCCGTATTTGTGCGACAAAAGGCCCGCACATAGCGGGCGATTATTGTGTATCAATGAAGTGAATTAGCCAACGCGGAATTGCTGTACACGGGTGAGGAGTTCTTGTGAGAGTTGTGCCAGGGCGTTGCTGGTTTGGGTCGTTTGATTGGCGCCTTGCAAGGTCTCTTCCGCAACATTGGTGATATTGGAAATATTTTTATTAATCTCCTCTGCAACCGAGGTTTGTTCCTCGGCGGCACTGGCGATTTGTAGATTCATAGTCTTGATCTTATCAACGGCACCGAGAATGGTGTCGAGTGAACGTGCTACCGAGTCGGCATGCGTCACGCTTTCCCTGGCTTGCTCCTCGCCATGTTCCATGGCCTTGACCGCGGCACGTGAACTCTCTTGCAGGCGTTCGACGATGGTCTGGATCTCCTGGGTGGATTGCTGACTGCGCTGTGCGAGGTGGCGCACCTCATCGGCGACCACGGCAAAGCCACGCCCCTGTTCACCAGCGCGTGCTGCCTCGATGGCGGCGTTGAGGGCGAGCAGATTGGTCTGCTCGGCGATCTCACGGATAACGTTCAATACGGTACCAATGTTTTCGCTTTCCTTGCCCAAGGTATCAATCGCATTGGCGGAGTTGTGAACTTCACTGGCGAGGCGGCGAATACTCTCACTATTGGTCTTGACCACTTGTTGTCCGGTCGTGGCCTCTTCGTCGGCAGCCGCAGAGGCGCTCGCGGCCTGGCCCGCACTGCGCGCAACTTCTTGTACGGTTGCGGTCATCTCATTCATCGCGGTGGCAACCTGGTCAATCTCTGATTGCTGGCGTGCCATGCCCTGATTGGTCTGCTCTGTGATGGCAGAGAGTTCGTGGGCGGCGGCACTGAGTTGATCGGCCGAGCCCAGTACCTGACGCAATAATACCTGGAACTCATCCATCATGGTGTTGAAGACGGTCGCCATGTTGGCGACTTCGTCCTTACCCTGTTGTGAGGCGCGACGGGTCAGGTCCTTGTTGCGGCAGGCATCAGACATCACGTCGGAGAGATTTGCGACATTTCGAGCGATACGTGAGGAGATTGTAACGAGGAGTCCGACAATCATCACGGTTAGCAGCACACTTATCGCAATTGAAATGATGTTTATTTGATTTACATAAGAGTTAATTTTTTCCAGTACCTTTTCGCGGGTGTCTTCGATGATGGTCTCGGATTGGTGGATAGTGTCACGCATCTTGCCATGCATGCCCTCCTTACTGGAAAGGCCGCGTTCGATGTAGCCATCGACCAGGGCCAAAAAATCATGTTTGTACTGTGCCATGGCCTTGCTGATGTTGGCCTGAGTCTCGGCATTGTGGCGGCTATTGCCGAGGTCACGCTGAAAGATGTCAAAGCCCTGGTTGAACTCATCGACATATTTGGTATTGCTGCGCAGCATGAAGTCCTTCTCGTGCCGCCGTAGCATTAACATATCCTTGGCCAGCTTGTCGTCATTGATGGTCTTGATCTGGGCCTCGGCATCATGCACCGCATTGCGCAGGCTGCCATAGAGGCCTGTCTCCGGGGTGAGGCCGATCTTTTGTTCTAATATCGCGAGCTTGCCAAATTGATTGGCGTACTGATTCAAGATGGTCTGCAAGGAGGCCAGGACACCAGTGTGGCCATGTCCACTGAGGTCGCGATCCATCTCATCAACAATCTGCATGAGTTTGGCGTGATTCTCGGTAAATTCCTTCGAGTACTTCATCTCGTTACGGGCGAGAAAGTCCTTTTCATTACGACGTAGCATTAACATACCGGCGTTAATCTTATGGACATCGACGCGGCGGTCTTCAAGCCGCTCGATCTCATAGTTGAAATACATCTGCAGCAGCAGCGTGCCCAACATAGCGACGGCCGTAAGAGTGCTGGCGAGAAAGAGTTTGAATTTGATGGTTTGGCGGTCAAACTTGAGTTTCATTGTTGGTTTTCTCTTATCCATGTGTAGCCCAGCTATCGCACCGATAGCGACGAAAATCCGTGGGGGGTAAAAATATATCGTTCGCTGTAGGGTATTACTTGAGGTCAAAAGTATTGGCCGTATTTTTGATGCAGGTATGAGCAATAATGGTGCGGCTCGATATGAACAGAGCATAGTGGGATACAAGCCCTCACCAGCTTGCCGCAATCAATAATAAAGAAAGGCTACTTACCGTACACCTGTGTGGGCAACCATGTCGCCAGTTCCGGCCAGATGGCGAGCATGGCGAGGGTGATCAGCTGAATGATGATGAAGGGGATCACACCGCGATAAATCTGCCCGGTAGTGACCGAGGGTGGTGCAACTCCGCGCAAATAAAATAGGGCAAAGCCGAAGGGTGGTGTGAGGAACGAGGTTTGCAGGTTCACCGCCAGCATGATGCCGAGCCAGACCGGGTTGAGGCCCATGCCCAGCAGGATGGGTGCAACAATCGGCACCACCACAAAGGTGATCTCGATGAAGTCGAGGATGAAGCCGAGCAGGAACATGACCAGCATCACGGCGGTCATGGCACCGAAGGCACCACCGGGCAGATTGGTCAGCAACTCGCGCACGGTCTCATCACCACCGAAGCCACGGAAGACGAGTGAGAAGATCGAGGCACCGATGAAGATCAAAAACACCATACTGGTAATCCGCACGGTGCTGGTCATTACTTCGTTAAGAATCTTTAGATTGAATTGTCGTTGTCCAATGGCCAGCACGATGGAGCCAATCGCGCCCACTGAGGCCGCTTCGGTGGGGGTTGCGACGCCCGCGATGATTGAACCGAGTACGGCCAGGATCAACAGTAGCGGGGGAAACAGCGCGACGATGATCTGCTTGATGATGTCATTACGGTTGGTCTGACGGTCCTCGACGGGAATCGCAGGCATCAGTTTGGGCTGGAATATCGCAACGCCCACCAGATAGACCAGATATAACACCACCAGGATCAGGCCGGGGATCAGCGCGCCGACGAACAGGTCACCCACAGAGACCGGTTCGGGAGAGTAAATGCCCTGACTAAGCTGCGCCTGTTGATAGGCGGCCGAGAGCACGTCGCCGAGCAGGACCAGGATGATCGAGGGCGGGATAATCTGACCCAGCGTCCCCGAGGCACAGATGGTGCCGGTACTGATGGCCGGGTCGTAGCCGCGCCGCAACATGGTAGGGAGCGAGAGTAGGCCCATGGTGACGACCGTGGCGCCGACGATGCCGGTGCTGGCCGCCATTAGCATACCGACGATAATCACAGAGAACCCCAGCCCACCGCGCAGTGAGCCAAACAGCCCGGCCATGGTGTCGAGC
The DNA here is from genome assembly GCA_024641445.1 of Gammaproteobacteria bacterium. Lineage (GTDB taxonomy): Bacteria > Pseudomonadota > Gammaproteobacteria > UBA6429 > Thiohalophilaceae > JAHEDA01. Next base: position 9,384 of record JAHEDA010000010.1, on the reverse strand, counting down.
AGTTTGTCGGCGACGCGTGAACGTTCCAGCATCACCCCCATGAAGACAAATAACGGCACGGCGATGAGGGTGGTGTTAGTCATGATCCCGTAGAGACGGTTGGGCATGAATTGGAGGAAGGATTCATTGAAGGTGCCGGTGACGACGCCGATCAGTGCGAATACCAGCGCCACGCCGCCGAGGGTAAACGCCACCGGATAGCCGGCGAGCAGCACCACGCAGACCATGCCGAACATGAGGAGGTCCATGTATTCACTCATGCGGATTTACCCCCGTCAGCAATGACCAGCCAGGACTTGAGTGCCTGGGACAGTCCCTGCAACAGCATCAATAGTGGCATGAGCAACATAGTGGTCTTGAGCAAATAGACCCAGGGCAGTCCACCAGGGTCGCCCGAGCCCTCGGTTATCGACCAGGAGGTGAAGACATATTTCCAGCTCATCCAGAGGATGAACACACACACCGGGGTGAGCAGGAAGATTGCACCGAGCAGATCGACGATGGCGCGAAGGCGCATCGACATGTCACGGTAAAAGATGTCCACCCGCACGTGCTCCTCGTGTTTGAGGGTGTAGGCGGTGCCGATCATGAATACCAGTGCGTGCAGATAGGTCACGGACTCCTGCATGCCGATCCAACCCAGATTAAAGGCGTAGCGTAGAATGACGACGGCGAAGGTGACCAGGACCATCAGCAGGGTTAGCCAGGCGATAAGACGACCGGTCCATTCGCTGAACTGGTCCAGGTGGGTGTGCAGCCTATTCATCATTGATTGGGTGGCCCTGATTTGTTTGAAATTGTGCTTATTACCCGGAGAGGTAATGCCGGAGACCAAGGGACGGAATTTACTGGATTCCCACCGTTTCGTGAATGATTAAGGGTGAGTTAACCCGATTAACCTTAGTCTGATGCCGTATGTTATGCACAGAGCAGAAAATCAATGACTTAGCGAGGTCGCCCACAGGGACAGAAGGGCCTGGCCGCTAATCACTCTGCTAACCCATTGAGTTATAAAGATAGCGGGTGCTTTTCCTGAATCCTTTGTCTGGGATTGGGGGCACCACCGTGAGTAAGTGCTGACTAGTCCGAGAGAATTACTCACATACTTATCCACAGGTGGTGTCACCAAGTCTTGAGTATCCAGCGGTTAATCGGAGGATTTTTCAAATCATTGCTGCGGGTGTCTAGGATACCGTCGCCATCGCTGTCGTACATGTAATAGGGGCGACCATGCTTGGGGGTAATCTTGGCGTAGCGCAGTCGCCCACCCACCCGGTATTCCTCCACCACCTCATCGTTGCGCTGAATGATGGTGACCTGGGGCTCCGTTTGCAGGCTATCGCCCTCTGTTGGTAGCGGCGGCGGGGGTGCAGTGTCCTTGGCAGCAATTGCGGGGGTGGCCAGGGCCAACAGCAAAGTGGGGATCAGTATGCGCATCGGGAAACTCGACTACAGGTTAAGCAGGGTCTCCGCCTCTTCGGCGGAGGGCTCGAAGCCACGGTGTTCATAGTGGCTAAAGATAGCATTCAGGATGTCTTCAGGCTTGTCCAGGATCTGTACCAGGTCAAGGTCATCGGGGCTGATCACCTTTTCGGTGACGAGGGTGTTTTTGAACCAAGCCAGCAGTCCCTCCCAGAAGGGGGCGTGCACGAGGATGATCGGGATGCGGCGGGTCTTGTTGGTCTGTACCAGGGTCAGGATCTCGGCCAGTTCGTCCAGGGTGCCGAAGCCGCCAGGCATGACCACATACGCCGCAGCATATTTAACGAACATGACCTTGCGTGAGAAGAAGTGGCGGAAGGTCAGCGAGATGTCTTGATAGCCATTACCTGATTGCTCATGCGGGAGCTGAATATTAAGGCCTATGCTTGGGGATTTTCCCTCGAAGGCGCCCTTATTGGCGGCCTCCATGATGCCGGGACCACCACCGCTGACGACGGAGAAACCGGCGTCGGAGAGGGCGCGGGCGATCTTCACCGTTAGCTCATAATAGGGGTGGTCGGGTTTGGTTCGCGCCGAACCGAAGATGCTGACCGAGGGCTTGATGCGTGCCAGACGCTCAAAGCCCTCGACGAATTCGGCCATGATCTGGAATATCTTCCACGACTCCCGCGTCAGCATGGTGTCGTTGATGGGGGCGAGTCCTGGGTGGTGCGACTTGGTCTTATCTTCCATGGGGTTCAAATCCAGCTGTGTGGGGTGTGCGTTATTATCGGTGGCGAGGTGCCGCTAATGATAGAATTTTTTCTCCCTCCACCGCCAGCAGAGTTGAACAGCGACAGATGACGAAAAAATCCAGCAAGTCCCCGTTTATCCTCGTCGATGGCTCGTCCTATCTATTTCGCGCCTATCACGCCATGCCCTCACTGACGAACTCGAAGGGAGAGCCAACGGGTGCGATTTACGGTGTCGTCAATATGCTGCGACGGCTGCTATCGGAGTATGGCCCTGAACATGTAGTAGTGGTGTTTGATGCCAAGGGCAAAAATTTTCGGCACGAGATGTATAAGGAATATAAGGCCAATCGCCCACCGATGCCAGAGGAGCTACGTCAGCAGATCGAGGCCATCCATGAAATTGTCAGGGCCATGGGATTTCCGCTCCTGTGCATCGAGGGGGTGGAGGCTGACGATGTAATCGGTACCTTGGCCGAGCAGGCCACGCTACTCGGTATGGACACGGTGATCTCCACTGGCGATAAGGACATGGCGCAGTTGGTGAATCCGCATGTGTCGTTGGTGAACACCATGACCGACACCGAGATGGACCGTGAGGGTGTGATCGAAAAATTCGGCGTGCCACCTGAGCGTATCGTCGATTACCTTGCGCTGATCGGTGACACCGTCGATAACGTACCCGGTGTGCCCAAGGTGGGTCCGAAGACGGCGGCCAAGTGGTTGGGTGAATACGGTAGCCTGGATGACATCGTGGCGCGGGCCGGCGAGATCGCTGGCAAGGTTGGTGAGAACCTGCGCGAATTCATGCCACAACTGCCACTCTCACGCCAGCTCGTCACCATCAAGACCGATGTAGAATTACCGGAGTCACCACAGACGCTCAAACACCAACCCGCTGATAAAGAGGCGCTGCGTGAGTGGTTTAGTAAGCTGGAGTTCAAGAACTGGCTTAAGGAGATTCTCGACAAGCTAAACGGAGGCGACGTAAACGGTGAGGTCGGCGGGATAGATGCCCCTCAGTCACCGGCGGAGACGAATTACGAGTGTGTGCTGACACAAGTAGCACTGGATAAATGGCTACAGCAACTGCAACAGGCCGAGCTATTTGCCTTTGATACCGAGACGACCAGCCTGAACTATATTGAGGCCGAGGTGGTGGGGGTGTCGTTTTGTGTGGAGTCAGGTAAAGCGGCCTATGTCCCGTTAGCGCATGATTACCTGGGTGCGCCTGCACAGCTCAATCGCGAGACGGTTCTGGCACAACTCAAGCCGCTACTGGAAGACCCCAAACACCACAAGCTCGGGCAGCATCTGAAGTACGACATGAACGTGTTGGCCAATCATGATATCGAACTACAGGGAGTGCAGTTTGACTCTATGCTGGAGTCGTACGTGCTGGACAGCACCGCATCACGTCACGATATGGATACGCTGGCACTCAAATATCTCGGTCACAATACTATTCACTTTGAGGACGTGGCCGGGAAGGGGGTCAAACAAAAGACCTTTAACGAGGTCCCCATCGAAGATGCCACGCCCTATGCCGCTGAGGATGCCGATATTACCCTGCGTCTGCACCAGGCGCTGTGGGCAAAACTTGCCGCGCAACCTGCCCTGAAAAAGATATTTGAGGAGATCGAGATCCCGCTGGTGCCCGTGCTCTCGCGCATGGAGCGATGCGGGGTCTTGATTGATAAAAAACGCCTGCAACAGCAGAGTAAAGAGCTGGCCAGGCGTATTGACGAGATCGCGGGCGAGGCCTATAGCGTTGCTGGAGGTGAGTTCAATCTCGGCTCACCCAAACAGATCCAGGAGATCCTCTACGACAAGCTGGGCCTCCCGGTAACGGCGAAGACTCCCAAGGGGCAGCCCTCTACGGCAGAAAATGTGTTGCAAGAGTTGGCAGAGGAATACCAATTGCCGCGACTTATCCTGGAACACCGTAGCCTGAGTAAACTCAAATCGACGTACACCGATAAACTGCCCGAGCAAATCAGTCGCAAGACTGGGCGCGTGCATACTTCCTACCATCAGGCGGTGGCAGCAACGGGAAGACTCTCGTCATCTGATCCCAATTTACAAAACATCCCCATCCGTACCGAAGAGGGCCGTCGTATTCGGCAGGCCTTTATCGCACCCGATGGATATAAAATTGTCGCGGCCGACTATTCACAGATAGAGCTGCGCATCATGGCCCATCTCTCGGGTGACAAGGGGCTGGTGCATGCCTTTGAGAGCGGCGAGGACGTGCACCGTGCCACGGCGGCGGAGGTATTTGGGGTTACCCCGGTTGAGGTAACAACCGAACAACGGCGCTCGGCCAAGGCGATCAACTTTGGTTTGATCTATGGCATGTCGGCATTTGGACTGGCCAAGCAACTCGATATTGGGCGGGGTGAGGCGCAGGCCTATGTTGACCTGTATTTCGCCCGCTACCCAGGTGTAAAAATTTACATGGATCAGACGCGTGAGTTGGCGCGCCAACAGGGTTATGTTGAGACGGTGTTTGGTCGGCGTTTATATCTGCCCGAGATCCGATCCAGCAACGTGCAGCGGCGCCAATACGCCGAGCGCACCGCTATCAATGCACCCATGCAGGGTACGGCCGCCGATATTATCAAGCGCGCCATGATCAAACTGGATGCCTTGCTGCGTGCGGAGATGCAGCAGGTGAATATGATCATGCAGGTACACGATGAACTGGTGTTTGAGGTGCCGGTGGCACAGATTGAGGCCACGGTTGCCCGCGTGCGTGCGGAGATGAGTCATGCGGCAGAGCTCAAGGTCCCGCTGGTGGTGGACGTTGGGGTGGGTAAAAACTGGGATGAGGCACACTAGGCAGTCCGGCGGGGGTAATTTATTTACCCTCCCGGTTGAACTTTTATACGGCGCGCCCATCTCACTCTACGTAACAAGTGAAATCGTTCCCGCGACCTCCCTGGTGGGAACGCCCGATACTCCTTTCGGGTAGCTTGAGCTTGGCCCCGGACTCTCTCTTCCCCCATATCCCAAGTCCGGGGCCTTTTTTTGCCCCTTATTTCTCTAGGTGTGCACGTGGCGAAAAGACTGTAACAATTGTTCACAGTGCGTCACCACACAGACAGGAAATCCCCGCTACACTTTACTCAAGCTTGTTTCTCACAACCTCCCTGTGTGAGGACAAGTTCCCGGTTCCCCAAGCCGGGAGACGACATTGAGCCTCGGTCCTCCCCCACACTCTTGGACCGGGGCTTTTTTTATGCCGGAAGATTTTCCCAATCACCTGATTACCTGAGCTCGAGTCGGTTGGCGTGATGTTTTGGGGTGAGGCCGACCCAGAATGCGGTCTGTCTTTGCATGAGGCCTATCTATTCGCTGGTAAACCCCAGCCAGTTATCCAGCACCTCAACCACCTCCTCCGCGCCGGTGCGCTCGGTCGCGGAGAAGATTTGGGCGCTGACGAGCGGAAACTCCTTGATCTGCTTTTCGACCTGGAGTAATGCGCTGATGGCCGGGCCACGTTTCAGCTTGTCGGCCTTGGTCAACAAGATATGAACGGGCATATCGGCCTTGCGGCACCACTCCAGCATCTGGGTATCGAAGTCGGTCATGGGGTGGCGGATGTCCATGAGCAGGATGACCCCCCGTAGCGATGTGCGCGTACTCAGGTATTCTTGCAGGGTCTTGGCCCACTCCTTTTTGATAGCAAGGGGGACCTTGGCATAGCCATAGCCGGGCAGGTCGACCAGGCGGCGTGTCTCGTCGAGGGCAAAAAAGACCAAATGTTGAGTACGACCCGGGGTTTTACTGGTGCGTGCGAGAGACTTCCGACCCGTGATAGTATTGAGGGCACTGGATTTCCCGGCGTTTGAACGCCCGGCAAAGGCAACCTCGGCACCGGCATCCAGTGGAGCAAGTCCAGCGTGCGGCACACTCTTTATAAAGCTGGCCTTGTTATAACGGGTGGGGGGTTGATGTTCCATCTTGCACTTTGCTCGGCTGATCGGTATATAAGTGCCACGAATTTTTGAGGTTTTCGGCGCCGCCGCAGTGTATCACGATAGGCTGGGGTCGCCGGGGCATAATGAATTACCAACATTCCAATTAGGAGAGTCGATATGAAGAAGACCGTAGTGATCGCCGCTGTGTTCGGCATGATGGCCGCCGCTTCTGCCCAGGCCAATGAAGGTCAACAGACCTATCAGCAGGCCTGCTTTGCCTGTCACGGTACTGGCGCCGCGGGTGCCCCCAAGGCGGGCGACAAGGCCGCGTGGAAGGACCGTATTGCACAAGGTGCCTCCACACTGCACACCCATGCACTGAAGGGTTTCCAGGGTAAGCACGGTGTTATGCCCCCCAAGGGTGGTCGTGCTGACCTGAGTGATGCCGCAGTCAAGGCCGCGGTTGATTACATGGTGGGTATGTCTAAATGATGCAGAGAGTATTGTTGAGCCTGCTCGCCCTGCTGGTCTGTGCCGCTGCACAGGCCGAGGGTGATGCCAGTGCGGGGCGCAGCAAGGCGGCAGTGTGTTCGGCTTGTCATGGTGCCGATGGCAATAGCGCAAACCCCCAATGGCCCAAGCTGGCCGGTCAGGGTGCCGCCTATATCGAAAAGCAGTTGGCCGACTTTAAGGGTGGTGCCCGTAAGGACCCCATCATGACGACGCAGGCTGCCAGCCTCAATACCAAGGACATGGCCGATCTGGCTGCTCACTTCAGTGGCCAGGAGACCAGCCCCGGTGGTACCGAGAAAGACAAGCTCACCCTGGGTGAGCGGATCTATCGCGGTGGCAACAATGCGACCGGTGTGGCCGCTTGTATGGGCTGTCACGGTCCGACCGGTAGCGGTAACCCCCCGGCCAAGTTCCCACGCCTGGCGGGTCAGCATGCCGCCTATGTGGGCAAGGCCATGAAGGACTTCCGCAATGGTACACGTAGCAATGATCCCAACGGCATCATGCGTACCGTTGCCAAGCACATGTCGGATGCAGAGATCGAGGCGGTTGCCTCGTACGTCTCCGGCCTGCACTAAACCGGTTTTTTTCCGGCAGTAACGAAAAGGGTGGTCACTGACCACCCTTTTTATTCCAGCACCAACCCATCCCATTGAGTGCGGACCATGTCAGATAGTCAGCAGATATCCTCACCACCTCGTCACGGACGCGCCTACGCCGAATTTGCCTTGGCATTTCTCGGTTCCATGAATCTGGCCATCGTCATATTGGTAGTAGTCGCTATTGCCTCAGTGATTGGAACGGTCTTGCAACAGAACCAGCCCTATCAGGACTACATCATAAAGTTTGGTCCGTTTTGGCATGAGGTGTTTCGTACCCTTGGCCTGTACAACGTCTATGGGGCCTGGTGGTTCCTACTGTTACTGTTCTTCCTGGTGCTGAGTACCAGTGTCTGTATTTATCGTAATGGCCCGACCATGTTGCGTGACATGCGACACTTCCGTCTTAAGGTGCAGGAAAAATCACTGCGTGGTATGCACAGCACCCGGGGTTGGTCGTTCCAGCAATCGGCCGATCAGACCCGCGCCTATTTTGTCGCATTATTGAGCGATCAGGGCTATCGGCTACGACAGCGTGAGACTGATGAGGGTCTCCTGATCGCAGGTATGAAGGGCGGATTAAATCGCCTGGGTTATCTGTTTACGCATATTGGTATCGTAGTGATCTGTATCGGCGCATTGCTGGATAGCAATATCGGTCTGAATATCCGTGAGTCACTTGGTTACCTCAAGTTAGAGAAGCGCGACATCCTTGCGAGTGAGGTGCCTCCGATCAGTCGTCTCAAGCCCAATGACATCCTCTCATTTCGTGGTTCAGTAACGCTGCCGGAGAATACCAGTACCAATCTGGTTTTTTTGAATGTGCGTGACGGTTATCTGGTGCAGGAGTTGCCCTTTGCCGTCGAGCTGAAGGACTTCCGCATCCAGCACTATGAGTCGGGGCAGCCAAAATCTTTTGAGAGTGACATCGTTATCCAGGATGACCAGTTAAAACAGCCGCTGGCCCAGACCATCGCGGTAAATCATCCCCTGACCTATCGGGGTTACTCAATATATCAGGCGAGCTTTTCAGATGGGGGTTCCCGCCTGGAACTGAAGGCCTGGCCATTCTTTCAGCCGACAGATAAACCCCTCACGCTCAAGGGTCAGGTAAATCAGGACCGTCAGGTCAGCACCTCCAAGGGCGAGATGAATATCGAATTTTCTAACTTTAAGTTGTATAACATATTCCCCAATGATGAGAACGACCCGCCGGGGAAGATGTTCAAGAATTTTGGGCCCAGCATCGAATTCAAGGTACGCGACCCCAGTGGGCAGGCGCATGAGTATGTGAATTACATGTCGCCGGTGATGCAAGAGGGGCGTCTGTTTTATCTCAGTGGCATGCGTTCAGAGGCCGGAGGGCAATTCCGCTACTTGCATATCCCTGCGGATAGCAAGGGTGGCATTGAGCGCTTCATGCATTTTCACGCCCTGCTCAACAATCCTTTACTGGTTGAGTCGATCGCCCGCCACGCCATTGATGGTTCGCTCGGTAAGGGGTTAGTGGACGCCAAGATGCGCGATACCGTCCGACACTCCATGGTGCATCTGGTAGATATGTATACGCATGGTGGCTTTGCCGCGGTAGATGCCGAGATTCGCGCCAAGGTCCCGACAGAGAAACAGGCTGAGGTCGCTGAGGCCTATGTGAAGGTTTTGCGCAACATGTTGCAAGGTGTTTATGTGGAACTCCTTAAGCAAGAGGGAGTCAAACTCGGCAAGAAAAATCTTAGCCTGTTTGATCAGGCCTACTTTGAGGATGCGGTGAATAACCTCGCGGGTATTGGGTCATACGGCGCACCCTTTTATCTACAGTTGGTGAATTTTCAGCAAGTGGAGGCATCAGGCTTGCAAATCACTCGCTCACCCGGCAAGAATGTTGTCTATCTTGGCAGCGCCTTGTTAATCATGGGTGTGTTCATGTTGTTTTACATTGTGCACCAACGCCTGTGGGTATTGATTCGTCCACAGGGGGGTAAGAGTGATGTGGTATTTGCCGGGAGTGGTAATCGGAGCCCCGAAGATTTTGCCCACATGTTTGATGCGCTATGCGAGCGTATTGAGGCGCGCCTGCCTCGTGCATAACCAATGATTTGTTAGCGGGAGTTGGCAATGACAATTTTAGATGAGGCCATGAAGAAAGAGTTTGACCACCCGGCCTGGTGGCGCATG
>JAHEDA010000188.1 GCA_024641445.1 Gammaproteobacteria bacterium | reverse complement strand
ATAGTGTTGTGGCCAGGCGAGCGATGACAATACCGGCTTACCCGCGAGCAGGTCACCAGCGGGATCGATATCGTCGGAGTTATTCTGTTCATCTGCCAGCGCCAGGGCCAGTTCGAGCCACTCGTAGTGTGCCAGCTCCAGCATGAAGGGATGGTCGGCCGCTTGCGCCTCATACTCATCTTCGAGGAATTTCAGAAACTCACGCGGCATCTCTGGAAACAGGGGGGTAGTGGAGCGGTGTCTGCTGAAATAAGTGCGAATGAGCGCGTGCCAGGCCTCTTCCTCGTAGAGGCTGCGCAGTACCGGGAAGCTGCTGGACATGAAGTCTTCCACATTGTTGTAGAAGAGTTCGTTATAGATCGCCATGCGGCGTGACTCGACGCCTGCGGGCTGCGGCGCATGCTGCGGGTCGCGGATGTGCGCGGCAAACGCGTACTGCGTCTGCATGAAGCCGGGCAACTCAGACTTGTCGTGAGCGCGTGGCATGGGCCAGACTCCACTTCTGTTGATACTGGTGAATCGTGTCGACCTCGGCCAGCAACTCAGTGACGGGAGGTAGATTGAAGTCGCGTTCGAGCAGGGTCGGGATGACACCAAAGAGTTCATAGGTCTTGTCGAGCATCTTCCATACCGGGTCGATGATATCGGCACCGTGGGTGTCGATGATGATGTCCTCGGCCTCGTTGTAATGCCCGGCGATGTGCAGATACGTGATGCGCTCGGCAGGGAGTTTGCTGAGAAAGGCCATCGCGTCGTAGCGGTGGTTGACGCTGTTGACATAGATGTTATTGACGTCCAGCAGCAGGTCACAATCGGCCTCGGCCAGTACGGCATTGATAAAATCGATCTCCTCCATTTCCTTGCCGGGTGCGGCGTAATAGGAAATGTTTTCCATCGCGATACGCTGTTCGAGGATGTCCTGCACACGGCGGATGCGCGCGGCGACATATTTCACCGCCTCCTCGGTAAACGGGATCGGCATCAGGTCGTAGAGATGCCCTTCATCACTGCAATAACTCAGGTGTTCGCTGTAGTGACGGATGTGGTGTTCTTTGAGAAAGCGTTTGAGCTTGTATAAAAAGGCCTCATCTAATGGGGCCGGGCTACCTATCGAGAGTGACAGGCCATGACAAATAAAGGGATAGCGTTCGGTAAAGGCGCGAAACTTTCTGCCCCAGCTGCCACCCACGCCAATCCAGTTCTCCGGTGCAACCTCCATGAAGTCGACTTGCGTCGGGGGCTGGTCTGCGAGCGGGCCAGCGATGGCCCGCCGCAGTCCGAGACCGGCGCCATGAACAGGATATGTTTTTGATATCGTATTCATGTCAGGACAGGTGCTTACTTCTTACCGCCGCACTGACCTTCTTTCTCAACCTTCTTCTTGCCTTCACCGCACTGACCTTCCTTCACGGCCTTTTTCTTACCTTCGCCACACTGGCCTTCTTTGGTAGCCTTTTTGGCGTCACCACATTTGCCTTCCTGTTCTTTCGTCTTGATCTTGTTGGCGCCACACTTGGCTTCGCCACACTTACCTTCTTTGGCGTCAGCAAGCTGATAACCGCTCTTCAGCTCGGACATGGCGAAGGGGTTATCCGACATGCTGGCGGCGGATACGTTGCTCGCGGCCAGGGTGGCTGCAAAGGCAGTGCCGGCAACCAGGCCGACAGACTTCAGGGTGGATTTCTTGCTGGACATAACGACGTTCTCCATCATGGGTTTGTTGAAAAAATCTTGATTAGGTTGTAACTGAGCTGAGGCTCCTTTGCATCAGTTCTACTGCACTATACGCAGAGGGCTACACAATAGTTTCAATAATTCATCACATTTTTATCACGCCTTGAGGCGGTATATCCTGAGCCGCTCAAAGCTCAATCCAATTACCGCGAAACATGATCTTGGCGGCCGGTGCGGTGTAATCCCGCCCAGGTCGCTCGACGCTCACCAGCACCTGTGCCTTCATGGGGTCACGCTTGAGCTGTTTGAGCTTGAAATCGGCGTGATAGCCGTGTTCCTCCGACAACACACCCACCGCCTGGGTGAAGCCATCCTGCCACTGTAGCCACAGCACACAGGTCCAGTCCGGTCCCATGCCGCTGGGCTTCATGGTTTTGACGTCAAAGTGACCGTCTTGCCGTGCGGAGGTGCGCACGACCCACATCGGCTGTGAGTGTGGGTCGGCGATGACGACGACATAGGATTTTGCAGGCTGCGTCACATTCAGGCCGACGAAGAGCCCGATCACCAGCACGATGCTGGCCGCGAGCATGCCCCAGTAATTACGCAGGCGGATCGCGGTTTTACGCGGAGCGGCCTCGGCGTTGAGGTTGGCCTCGATGCGCGCCCAGTTATGCGGGTGTGGCGGAATGGGTGCGAGCCCTTGCCCGAGCGGGTTGATGCGCCGGGCCCACTCGTCGACCCGGCGTTGCAGGGCAGGGTGTTGCAGCATGAGCACCTCAAAGCGCTCGCGCGCGCGACCGTGCAGCGTCCCCAGGACGTATTCCGCCGCGAGCTGGTCTTGCAGGTGTGCTTGCTCGTATCTCATGTTTCCAGGCATTGCCTTAGTTGTGCCAGTCCTCGGCGAATCCATGTCTTGACCGTCCCCACCGGCAGGTTCAGGCGTGTCGCCAGCTCCGGATGGGTAAGGCCTTCGTAATAGGCCAGTTCTACGCACTCACGGTGCGCCGTTTTTAATTCGTCCAGACACCGCACCAAGGCCGGGTCGATGCCATCCGCCTCAGCCGGGTCGGGGTGGCTGCCCAGCTCGGCCTCGTCGACGGTCTCCAGTTGTACCGTCGGACGCAGTCGCCGCAGCAGGTCCAGGGCACGGTTACGCGTGATGGTGACCATCCAGGTCATGGGTGCCGCCAGGGCCGGGTCGTAGGTGGCGGCCTTGCGCCAGATGTTGATGAAGGCCTCCTGCAGACACTCCTCCGCCGCCGCGGTGTTCTTGAATATACGCAGGAGTAGGGCAAACAGTTTTGGGCTGGTCAGGCGATAGAGCCGGGCAAAGGCCTCGCGGTCGCCACGACCACAGGCCTGTAGCAGCTCGGTCAGGGCGGGGTGCGGGTCGAGTCCCGGCAGGCTCAAGGTCTATCGCCCCAGCCGTTGCAGGCATTCGAGATAGGCCTGCTCATCCGGCATCCGGTTCTGGCGTTGCGCCTCCCACAACATCTGCCCCAGACACTCCATGAACTGGTGCTCGACTTCGTGAGGGTCGGCAAGGTTGAGGAGTAGTTGCTGATAACGGGTGCGGATGCCGGCTGGGCGGTCGGTCTGGAGCTGTTCGCGGATGCTGATGTGCATGGCCATGTGTAGAAAGGGATTGGACTCACCCTGCTCCGGCGAATAGTCGCGATCGAGAAAACGCACCTCGTCACCGAGCATGGCATGATACTCGGGGTGCAGCGTAATGATATCCGCGATCATCGCCTCCATCGGTTCCAGCGGTAGTTGTTGCTGATGCTTGTGCCAGACGCTGAAGAACATCTGCCGCAGGCTATTACGGTCATTACCAAACATGATCAGTCCACATTCTTTTCGGTATATTCACACAAATCCTCAATAACGCAAGCGCCACAGCGGGGTTTGCGCGCAATGCAGGTGTAACGCCCATGCAAGATTAACCAATGATGCGCGTCTTGTTTATACCGTTCCGGTACCACTTCCAGTAATTTCTTCTCCACCTCGACCACGTTCTTGCCGGGGGCGAGGCCGGTGCGGTTGGCAACGCGAAAGATGTGGGTGTCTACCGCAATGGTGGGGTGACCAAAGGCCGTGTTTAGAATTACATTCGCGGTCTTGCGGCCCACACCGGGCAGGGCCTCCAAGGCCTGACGGTCCTCCGGCACCTTGCCGCCATGTTCTTTAATCAGTATCTCGCAGGTCTTGATGATGTTCTTGCCCTTGGTGTTAAACAGCCCGATGGTCTTGATGTACTCCTTCAGGCCATCCTCACCCAGGGCCAGCATCTTCTTCGGCGTGGGGGCCTCTTTAAACAGTGAGGCCGTGGCTTTGTTGACGCCCTTGTCCGTCGCCTGCGCCGAGAGGATGACCGCGATCAGCAACTGAAACGGGGTCTTGTAGTGCAGTTCCGTCGTGGGCGTGGGGTTGGCCTTTTTCAGGCGCTTGAAGATCTCGGCGCGGTGTTGTGGGGTCATTGCGGGTAAATCGGCGATAAGGGCAGTGCAAGATTGTAACGAATTCTAGTGGCGACGTGAGGAGTATTTTTGATTGATGCGATGAGGTCTATTGGGGGGGAATTCCTATTCGGTGTCTCGCTGACATTTGTTATGCAAAAGCGAAAGCAGCGAAAGGGGACCAGCGAAAGGGGACAGATTTATTTTCCATCTTGCATCCTCCGAGAAGGCCGACCTTGTGCACGAAATTCAATCCTACGTCCTAAAATATGCTCAACTTGATCCACAAATCTTTTATTTCCAGTCAGTTGCCCTCGTTGGATTGCCTGGCGAATAAGCATCCATTCGCCATTTGGTATAGCTTCTCTCATAAACTGCCCGTAACGTTGACGGCGTTTAGCTGCTGTCTCTGCAAGCCCAAGATAGCAAGGATCAAGATCTATCAAATTATGCGATGTTATGCCTACGCGTTGTCGATAGCTTGACCAAATATATTCATCTGGCCTTTCTACCATACATGCGCGAACAGGGTTGAGTTCAATATACCGGCAGCAAGCAAGCAGATACATCTCCGACTGCACAGGACTGGATTTATAACGGCTTTCCCACAGGGTTCCGGAACGGCCCTCCAATTTGTTCCGATATCGTGTCGCCCGTGCAGCTAGCGCCTTCATCAGTTTTGCCATCCCTGCCACTGACTCTCCAGGCGCAAGCAGCAAATGAACGTGATTTGTCATCAGGCAGTACGCATAGACGCGAACGCCAAACGCTTCCTTGAGTTCGTGAAGATCACTCAAGTAGCGGCGATAGTCAGTATCATCAGCAAATACAACCTGACGGTTATGTCCACGCTGAACCACATGGTGTGGATAATTAGGTAGAACGATACGCCCCATCCTTGGCATCTCACTTCCCTTATCACTGTTTTAAAAACGAGATTAGCTCATTTTTATGTATAAATAAATCTGTCCCCTTTTCGGTCCCCTCAACACATCAACAAGAGGCCCATTGCCGGATAGAAAAACGGCATGCTCTCCTTCATCAGTATTATGTCTTTCATTAGCTATATTCAGGCCAGCCAACGTCTTTCCAGCACCAGGCACACCT